>JANMUW010000005.1:0-8374 GCA_031392105.1 Acidobacteriota bacterium
CGACTCGTGCGTATTCTTTTACGAATGCGAAAGCTGCAAAGAGCTTCTTAAACCGCAACCCGGCGACTGCTGCGTTTTTTGTTCATACGGTTCCGTCAAGTGTCCACCAAAAACCGACGGGGCGAACTGCTGCTAACGGAAATCACGGAACACCCGGAGGAAATCCGCAATCTGAAATCGAGTGGGCTTCCCTCTTGTTTCGTGTATTTCGTGGTTCGCTTTTTTCTAAAACCTGACCACGCATCACACGAAGCAAGAAGGAGCATCTAAATTCCCGCCTTATTAAAAACAGTAACCACCGAATTCACAGAACATACGGAGGAGATCCGCAATCCAAAATTGGTTTGACTCCCCTCCTTACAAAGGAGAGGTGGTAGCAGCTTCGGCTGACGGGGTGGTTCTTTTTCCGTGCCTTCCGTGCTTTCCGTGGTTCACGTTCTAAACCACGGAAAACACGGAATTCACCGAACACACGGAGGAATCTGCTCCCGTATAGTGCGTTTCCATACGATTCAAGACTTCTCACAGTCCCGAATCTTCATTTAACTGAGCATTATGCTCTGGGCACATCTATTGCCACCTCATTTGTATAAGAGGCCGCGGATTTCATTAACCGACATGCCTAACGGCCACAGCAGGTCAAAGGAGATATATTTAAATGACTAGAGCAATTAGAAATACATTCGGAATAGCAGTGATCGGAGTTGCTGTGATCTTAGCAGGCACGTTCACGGCAAATGCTCAGGGCGGCTACTATGGCCAGGACGATGGTTATTATAGCCAGGACAAACATGCCCGGAAGCGCTACGAGAAACAGCGCAAGCGCGCCATTCAGCGTCAGCGTCAGGCGGCGAGACAGCAGCAACAGTATCGGCGCGATAACGGCTACGGTGGCGGCTACAATAACAACGGCAGCTACAACAATGGCGGCTATAACAACGACGGCTATAACAACGACGGCTATAACAACAACGGCTATTACGGAAACCAGAACGGTAACCGAGAAGCACTCCGTCAGGCGATAAGCCAGGGCTACCAGGCCGGCTACCGCGAAGGTCAGCGAGCTCGCCAGAATGGAAACCGAGGCAGCTATTCGAACCGTGGTGGTTATGGTCGGGGCGGCCAGTATCAGCAGTACTACCAACAGGGATTTCAACGCGGATACCAGGAAGGCTACAACCGTAACTCGCGTTACAACTCGGGAAACTCGAATAACATTATTACGAGTATCCTAGGTTCGATCCTGAATCGATAATTTACACACATCCCACCCACACCAGGGCACTCGATCGAAAGATCGGGTGCCTTTTTCTTTTTTAGAAGGCAGAAAGCAGAATTCAGTACTCGAAATCCAGAATCCAGAATCAAAATCTAAAATCCAAAATCGACCTAGCTCCCCTCCTTACGAAGGAGGGGTGGCAGCCGCTTCGGCTGACGGGGTGGTTCTCTCTTGTCGGAGAGTTCCGTGTATGCGGTGGGTCATCCTTTGAACCGTAACCGCTGAAATCACGGAACACACGGAACCTCGCTACCAGCCGCGTTGGTTCGAGAAGATCTCGGCATAGGCGACTGGCGGTGTACTATGCATCGCCGACCTTCTGCCTTCCGCCTTTGGCATTCCTGAACGGATTCGCCGCCAGCCTCCGAAACGTAAATTCTCAGTCGATGATCTCCAAAGTAGTGTATTATCGACGACATCGCAGTTTAATCAGGGGTTACGCAGTTGTGACAAGGTGTGTTCGACACGGGATACGTGTGGACTGATCTTGTTCAGACGACGCGATAGGTTGTTCGGGACGGTCGCACTCGGCTCTTCAGTGAGACCTTGTGTCCCGTTCCATTCTCGGGGAGAGACGGACAAATGCGTCTTTCCCGTTACGTTTGCTCAAACTAAAGAGGAGGACAATCGGTATGAAACCGTTTCTGTTTTTTTCGTTAACAGTTTGCTTGCTCGTCGCAAGTACGTCTCTCACGAGTGCGCAGATGCCTGGGCCGCCAAAAGTTATTTTGATCGTTCGCGAAGACATCAAACCCGGAATGATGGGGCCCCATGCACGCGAGGCTAACAACGTCGTCCAGATCTACACCAAAGCCAATTCGCCCTATCATCGGCTTGCGATGGTGCCGGTCGCGGGCAACGAGAATGAAGTAATGTACCTTTGGGGATTCGATTCGTTTGCCGAGATGGAAAAATCGAACAACTACTTGGATACGATTTCGAACGTAACCTATAAGGCTGACTTCGACAGGGTCCGTCCGCCCGGCGATGACTATCACGCGGCACAGCGCGACGCCATCGCCGTTTTGCGTGAGGACATGAGTTACAACATGAACACCGACATTCGAAAGATGCGGTATATGAGGGTGTCTACCATCCGTGTAAAACCAGGCCATACGCGCGAGTGGGAAGATTCCCGACGCATGACCCGTGCGGCGCACGAAAAGGCAAAGGTGGACGAGACGATGGTGGTCTATCAGGTTGCGGGCGGCACGCAATCGGGCACTTATCTCGTGATGATTCCGTGGGCTTCGCTCGACGGCATCGGGACCATTCCGCACGGAAAGTCGTATATGGACGCACTCGGTGACGACCGTCGGGACAAGATCGAAAAGATCGAGAATGATTCGATCGTCTTTACCGCGACGGACATCTACGCGTTCGCTCCGCAGCTAAGCTACGTTGCGAAGGACTGGGTATCAGGTGATCCCTCGTTCTGGACGCTGAAGCCGATGATGGCCGCAACCACAGCTCCGGCCGCACGAAGGGCACCTGGGAAAAAACAGTAGAGCTTCTCAGCCAGTAAAAGAGGCCGTTCCGGGAAACCGGCGGCCTTTTGATTTCATTACGGGAGTGTCAATGGTCAGTGGTCGGTGTCCAGAAATCCGCAAAACGAATCCAAAATCTAAAATCCAAAATGGGAACCGGCAATCATGATCTTGCAGGCCGGGATAAAGCAGGGAGGATGGAATGTACACTCGACGGGACTTTCTAAAAACGAGTCTGGCCGCCGCAGCGCTAGCGATGCCTGGCACATCTGTCTTTGGGCAATCGGATGATCTATCAAGCTTGAGCCTTGAAGAGGCATCGAGGCTCGTACGAAAGAGAGCTGTATCGCCTGTTGAATTGACGCGCGTCTGCCTGGCGAGGATCGAGCGGTTAAATCCAAAACTGAATGCGTTCATCACAGTCACTGTGGAACAGGCGATGACGCAAGCACGCGCACTCGAGCAAGAGTTGCAGCGTGGAAGATGGCGTGGGCCGCTCCATGGAATACCCATCGCCGTGAAAGATAATATCGATACGGCGGGGGTCAAAACGACCGCGGCCAGCGCGGTATTCGCAGATCGCATTCCGACGGAAGATGCCGAGGTCGTGCGCCGTCTGAAAGCGGCGGGCGCGGTTATTGTCGGAAAACTGAACATGCATGAGTTCGCATACGGCACGACCTCGGCGATCAGTCACTACGGTCCCGTCCGAAACCCATGGAACCTTTCCCACATCGCCGGAGGCTCATCAGGCGGTTCGGCGTCTGCCGTAGCCGCGGGTCTCTGTTACGGAGCCATCGGCACTGAAACAGGCGCATCGATCCGCCTGCCGGCCGCCTGCTGCGGAATCGTGGGGCTGAAACCAACTTACGGACGAGTCAGCGCCCGAGGACTGGTTCCGGTTTCGTGGTCATTCGATAACGTCGGTCCAATGTGCCGGACCGTTGGCGATACCGCGATACTCCTCAAGGCGATTGCTGGCTATGATCGTGAAGATGGCGGCAGCGTTGATGCGGGAGTCCCCGACTACGCCGTACAGCTCCGTTTAAAAACGAACTCATTTCGGCTGGGGAAACAAAGCAGCACATTCTACGAAAAACTTGATCCGCAGGTAGAGATCGCCGTGAACAAAGCTCTCGAGGTGCTCAGTCGGCTTACCCGCTCGATACGGGAAGTAAAGCTCCCGTCTGCGGATTCGGCATGGCCCACGGTTGATGCCGAAGCATTCGCTTACCACGCTCCACTCCTTGCGAAAACGCCCGAGCTATATAAGACCGAGACTCGAAGGGACCTCCTGGAAGCTTCCAAAATCACGATGCCGGAGTATATTCGGGCCCGACGGGATCTCGATCGACTCCGCCAAACTGTCGCGAGCATATTTAACGAAGTAGATCTTCTCGTCGCCCCGACGATCCCGCGGCCTGCGTTGACTGTCGCGGAATGTCGCGAACCTTTTCAGATGCCTTCGAGCACCGAGGATTTCAGTGCTTACGGTTTGCCTTCGATCTCCCTCCCTTGCGGTTTTACGGATTCGGGGTTGCCCATCGGGTTGCAGATCAGCGGTCCGCGCCTGCATGAGATGAACGTGCTGCAACTCGCCTACGCATACGAACAAGCTACCGACTGGCACCGCCGGCGACCTGTTCTTTCCTTGTAAAAGTCGATGTAGGTCAGCAATCTGCCCGAAGACGACGGCTATACGACAATGGCCGGATTCCTAATGGCCAAAACCGGTCGCCTGCTGGTTGTCGGTGAAACCGGCGAGTACGACGGATCGGTTTTCACAGTCGAACGAACCCACAAACGGCGCATCCTGCGCATAAGCCTTTTCGCCCCCGGAATCCAACGGCTAAAGGATTCGTTCAGACGCGGAACCAACGGTAACAGCGAAGCCCGCGATCGCGGGCTTTAGTCAACTAATTATTAAAAGTCGTTGTTTTCTTATCCCCGGCTTGGAACCAAGGTTCGATGCGAGTATTTATCAAGCCATTCTCCGCATAAATGACGAGCGTCGTCGGCACAAAGTTCGGCTCCTCAGGCTGTAGCGGCGGACGCAATCGGCGCCTGGATTTGTTGGCGGCGAGTTGGATCGTCGGTCGGACCGGCCTCCGCCTGGCATTCGCCCGAGCAATATCGACCCCACTAGCATTCGGTGCAAAAGAAGAAAGGCTGAACGATTCTTCGGGTTGCGTTACGGGCTCATCGAGCCTCTCGATCGTCGCGACCTCAGTCTCGCCACTGGGATCATTGATCCCGACGAGGATCGCGCTCACGAGCACGAACGCTATCATCACAAGAGCACCGCTGCCCACCGCAAGAAAGCGACGAAACCATAACGGCTGGAATGGCACTCTCAATGCATAGCGGCGAGACGTCGTACGAGATTCCACGCGCGTCAGCGGCGTCAAGACTTCGACTTCTCCGGTTCGCCGCAGCGATACCGAAGGCGGAGCTACTGAATTAACCTCTGCAGCAGGCGTTTCAAGGTAATCATCGAGCCTTTCATCTGGTTTCCACATACAACTTCTGGCGGGCGGTTCGCGGAATGAACGCAGATTGATTGTAATAAGTCGCCTTTGATATGTCGAGCGATTTCTTCGCAGACCCTAGGTCCATGTTTTTTTTCGCGCCTGTGCCGCCCGAAGAGCGCGGAAAACTGAGAAAAAAATGGTGTGGTTGTTACTGGTTATTCTTCGCCAGAGTTTTTTCGAGTATCGCAGCGAGGTCGGCGTCGAGTTCGCGAAGGCGCGGGAGGAGGGCCTTTGCAGATTCGCGATCGGCTTTTGCGATGTATGACATTGCGAGCGCCATGACGGTTTGCTCGGAATTCGGCTTGATCTCCAATGCTGATTTAAGCGTCGAGACAGCGTCCTCATAGCGGCCCGTTTCGTGATAGGTTCGGCCTAGCATTAACGTCGTCTCAAAATCGTTCGGCTTTTTTAGAAGTAGCTGACTGAAGGTCGCGATAGCATCCTCTTTCTTGCCGCTGGCGAGTTGAGCTACGCCTAAGTTCCGCAAAGCATTAAGATCTTTTGGATCCATCCTGACCTGTTGCTGAAACGCCGCGACACCTTTCAGGTGCTCGCCTGAATTCATATAGGCGCTGGCGAGTCCGGAATAAAATTCCGCCCGTTCCGGTTCGAGGGCGATCATCGTTTCGAACACAGGTATCGCTTCCCGATAGCGGCCGGTTCGAAAATAGATCGTCGCAATATTTCCATGAACCAGCGTGTCCCGCGGATTGAGTGCGAGCGCGGCATTCACAGCCTCGAGCGCTTCGTCGTTGCGTCCGAGCTTTAGCAAAGAAAATCCGAGATTGTTGTGGGCCTTATAGTAGGACGGCTTTATCTTGATCGCACCTCTGAACGCAACGATCGATTCCTCAATTTTCCCAAGCTGCGCAAGCGTCAACCCGAGATTGCTTAGAGTTATCGCGTCGTTTGGATACAGTCGAAGCGATTCACGAGCCATCTCTTCCGCTTCTTTCAGCTGCCCAAGCTCAAGCAGACACCACGCCAGATCCGCGACCGAAGGAGCATGTTTCGGATCTATCGATATGGCTCGCCGGTATATTACCGCGGCTTCTTGATATTTCTTCTCATCGGCAAGCTTACTTGCCGTCTTATACAGGTCCGCCACCGATTCCTGAGCGAATACTGTCGGAGCAGACGCGAAAAGCAACAGCGAAAGGAAAGTGAGAGTGACAATTTTCATATGAAGTAAATTCGGGAGATTTCCGAAAAAAAACTCTAACATTTTGGCCTTTGATGAATCAACTTCTAACGTGCGGGCTTTTGCACCTTGCTTATTGCTTATCGCTTACTGCTCACCACTCACCTTCCCGAAAATCGAAGACGCGATATCTGTTTCAGATGGCCTGGTTTGTATGCCGTGTTCGCCCACGTGTCATCGGGCTTGAGCGGCTGGGCCTGCTGCAGCTGCAAGAGCCTCGCGTAGTAGCGAAAGCGATAGTGTTCATAGAACCGAATGATCTCGATCCCGTACCGATCTGCCAGATCGACATCGCCGCGGATGATCAGGTAGTTCTCGTCGTTGCCCGAGCTCGCCGATCCACTGAGATTGTGACTTCCGCTGAGGATGGTCGGGTTGTCGGTCGTGAAGTTTGCGACTATCGCCTTGAGGTGCACAAGCAAATTCCCCCTCTGTCCGCGAAGGCCCTCCTTCACCCATCCCTCGAGCCCCTTGTTGAGCAACGCGGGTGTTGTGAATTCTGCCGAGCGGTCGGCATGGAATCCTGTGATCCGGCTTTTCGTATTCTGGATGCCGTATCGAAGGACAGGATCATTCGCCGTGCCCAGAAGCGCGTCGAGGATGTCGTCAGGCAGTTCGAACGCCGTTGCGAATAGCAGATCTTTGTCGGCCGCCTTGATGATGTTGATAAATTCCGCCAGATCCTTTTTCCCGGAGCGAGGCGAAAATCCACAAAACATCTTGTCGCCGGGATTCATCGCATTGTTGGTGTCGATCCATCCTTTCGTTGCGGAGACATTGGTCGGGTCGGCCCATATCGATTCGAACAGCGAGTGATATCTTCCGGCAACGGTCGGGTCGTCGGTTTCGTGGACGACGTTCGCCTGCCGATATACACCGTTCTCGGTGAAGTTCGTACTGCCGCACAGGACAGCCTGAGGCACGCGTTCGCCCGCAGCGTTGAGCTTGCTCAGGATCATGAACTTGTCATGAAATATTTTCTTCGTAACGCGGGCGCGCTTTTTCTTGACCGGGATCTTCTTCAGGCTGTGCTCATTTGCGTCGGTCTGATCGTCGCCAACTTTCGAATGATAGAGTACGCGGACGTCTACTTTGCGCTTGTGCGCTTCGTTCACCGCATTGACGATCGAGGCAAGCTCGTATTCGTAGATCGCGACATCCAACGCCCACTTTTCATTTTTTGCGCGGGCCATGAATCTGAGTATCCCGTCGAGCAAACCGTTCTCCAGCCACTTCCGTGCCGGCTGCGGCCAATCTTCGATCGGTAGCCCAGGATGTGCGTCGAGCAGCTTGTCGACGTTCGCAAATTTTCGTCCGAATCTCTGGCTCGCTGCGACAGCCCGGTTGAACGACACTCCATGCCCCACGGGTTTTCCGTCATCGGTTTTCACCTCGACCTCAAGCGGATCGGCGAGCACGGGTGAATTCGGATCGCCGTATGCGGGATGCACGCGGTATGTGCACGTGGTACCGCGTTCGATACTGTAATCAGCCCATCGAAACTTTTGTATCGGAGCGATGTTGCTCGGCGTGGCGTGCCACTTTGGGATCGTATGCTCTTTGCCCGGGAACGTCAGGCTGTTGAGCAGCCACTGAGGATCTTTGCCCGTTTCTTTTTGCCTGACGGCGAAACCCAGGAGCCCGGGTTTGCGCGTTTCGTCGAGGTCGAAGGCGAGCATTACGCCGTTGGTTCCGGCGTAAGCCTTAACGCGAAATGTGTCGTCTGCATTCTTTTCTAGCTTTCTCATTATTCACCTCTGTGTCATAAACCGCGCGCAAAGACGAACGCACACGACAATCCGCCGGACGCGCACGCATTTGAAGGAGTAGATTTTCATGATGTTTTTTAGTGTGCGGGATTTATAGCACCGAATGC
>JANMUW010000026.1:0-8378 GCA_031392105.1 Acidobacteriota bacterium
CCGTCTAAGTTGCCGCAGTTACCCATCAGACGGCGTAGCTTTTACAAAAACCCCGCGTTCTCGCCGCTCTCTGCGTTAAAAATTACCGAATGTACGCGGCCGGGATTGGAACATCGCCCGCACTTCCGAAATGCCTGATCGTATACGATCCGGTTCCGCTGAATAGCACGTACCAATTCCCATCCGATTCGCGGAACACCGCGACGTCGGTCTTGCCGTCCCGATCGTAGTCACCCGGAACAGGTTTGTCATCGGCAAGGCCCCAGGTCCGATATCCAAACGAGCCATCCGAGCTGTAGAGGTAGTACCAGACGCCGGTCGACGGTCGGAACACGCTGATGTCGGCCCGCTTGTCTCCGTCAAAGTCGCCTACGAGCGGCGTGTCGCCATTCATTCCGAACCGGGTGATCGAGGCCTCACCGTTGCTGGTCTGCAGAATGTACCAAACCCCAGTCGACGGCCGCCAGATCGCGTAATCAAACTTGCCATCGCCATCATAATCTCCGCTCATCGCACGATCTCCGGCGGCTCCGAACTGGTATGCCGAGAATCCGCCGTCGGAGCTCCGCAAGACGTACCAGACGAAATTCGATTCGCGCCACACGGCGAGATCGGTCCTGCCGTCGCCATCGTAATCGCCCTGTACCGGTTTATCTCCCGGCAATCCAAATTGCGTGATCTGAACGGCGCCGTTCGAGCTGTTCTGGATGTACCAGACGCCGTTTCGAAATACGGCCTGATCCGTTCGCTTGTCGCCGTCGTAATTCCCCGGCACGACGACATCGCCAAACTGGCCGCCGCCAAACTCGTTCGCGGAGTACGACTGATCGATAGACCGGTTTACGTGCCAGACGCCACTTGAAGGACGCCATACAGCGAGGTCAGATTCGCCGTCTCCGTCAAAATCCGCGGGCTGAACCTGCAGCGTACCCGTATAGTCGGCGGCACTTTGATTCGCCGCGAGGTTGAAGTAAATGCGCTGCTGCGGTGAGAAGGCGTAATTCAGTTTCGACGCTCGAAGAATGTAACTCTGGAAAGTCGTGACGTTCTGGATCGAATAATTTCCATTGACATCGGTCGTTGCGATCGCGATCACATTCTCTTCGCCCGGATAATTTCTAAGCTCAAGCGTGACGTCTTCGATCCCGACACTGATGCGGTCGACTATCCGTCCGCTGATCTGGACAGGTGGCGGCGGATTAACGGTGATGGTGATCTGGGTTGAGATGATCACATTGAACGTGTCACGGACGTCGGCTGTGATCACGTAAGTTCCGGGGACGCTCGGCTGCCACGTGGTGTTAACGGTGGTGCTCGTAGTCTGCACGACTGTCTGAAGAAAGTTTCCGTTGTTCGCCAGCACACGCACCCGGTTTATGTTGTTGTCCGGATCCGACGCAATCACATTTATCGGAATTGGGACCGGCATCGTGTAGACCGCTCCGTTGATTGGTGCGATCAACTGAATAGTCGGCGGGCTGTTTGGAGCCGAGACTGCGAAGTCAACTCCAGTGATGTTTGTCGTGACGTTCGGGTAACTTCTCGTCGTCGGATTGAAAGTGAGGCCATTCTGCGGATAAGGCGTGACGTAATAATCGCGCCCGCCCGGGTAGTTTGCGAAGACAAAGTTGCCGTTCGCATCAGTATTTTCGGTCCACGCGACGCCGCCACCGATGTGCACAGTTATTCCCTGCACGCCATTCCCGTCCGCACCGACAATGCGTCCGGAGAGGCTGACCGTCGGGAGAACGACCGCCACATTCACATTGGCGGATTCCGCAACGGCGTTTGTCGCGTCGGTCGCACGGACAAAATAATTGTACGTACCGACCCCGACACCGCTGATCTGAAATTCGTACGGGGATGTCGTATCGCTGCCGAGCAGTGTCGTCGAACCATTATTGTTCCGTCTGAAAAATTCGACCTGTGTGATCGCTCCGGCTCCGCTTGTCGCGTTGGCTGCGAAGTTAATTATCGCCGGCGATGTGAACAGCTGTCCGGCCGTTGGCGAAGTCAGTGCGACATTGATCTGCGTCTGCGCGGTTGCGAAGAAGTTTTGGTTGGGCCATTCAATATAGCCGAGATATGCGATCGAGCGGCTTTGTGGGTTGACAGTGTAGCCCGGCATCTGCGGCGTGATGACCACACCGTCATTGGGTGTAGTACCGAGACCGGTGAAGACGTAGCTGCCGTTGCTGTCCGTCACGGCCTGGACCGTAATGCTCGCGTTCGTCGGACTTGTCAAATTAACAGTAACCCCGGCAATGCCGGCCATCGTGATGTCATCCCTGATCAGGCCGGAGATCCGGTGATTGATCGGATTGACGGCGATATTGACCGGTGCCGAGGTCGCTTCCTGGCCGGCCGACGTGAAAGCTTTCGCGGTTAGCGTGTAATTGCCGACCTCAAAGACGCGCCACTGCGTCGACCACGGTGCTCCGAGCATGCGGCCTACGAGTTGATCGTTTTGATCGCGGACCTCGACAAGATTTACCGACGACGAAACGCTTACGCTGATCGGGACATAACCTCCCTCGGTAAACGCCTGCCCTTCGGTCGGGCTCGTGATCGAAACGTTCGCGCCTGTCGGATCGACGACGAAAATGTGAACGATCGGCGTTGATATACCGCGAAGCCCGAGTTCATCCGTCGGATACGCGTTGATCGACCAGGTACCAAGCGGTAGATTGTTCCACGTAAATTCGTAGGGAGCCGTCGCATCCGTTCCAAGTGGAACCGATCCGGCCTGGCTGTTGTATGCCACGAAATCCATCTTCGATATGGCGTGCCCGTCTTCGTCCGATGCGGTCGCCTGGATCGTCACCGAGCTACCGATATTGAATTGTGTTCCATGCGCGGGATTAGTAATCACCGCAACCGGCTCGTGATTGCGGAGCATTGTAAAGTCGGCGAACTGGTTTGCCCCGAGATTAGGAAATGAAACGCTATCGGGTTCAATTGCGAATCCGACTTTGCGAACGGTCAAAGTATAGTTGCCGCCCGCCGGCAGACTGCCAAATTGAAAACTGCTTACGCCATTACTGCTGTACGGCAGGCTGATCGCTCGATTGACGCTTCCCGTGATCGTCGCGACGATCGGAGCGTAGTTGTTGTTATACCCAATGTTCTGATCCGTCACCGTTCCGCTGATGCTGTACATCTGCACACTCTCATCGGTGGGTGCGACCTTAACAATGAAAGCGTCTTTCGTCGACGTCGTCACGCTGCCGCCGCCGCGAACGGTTTGAAACGCATTCGGAGTGACGAGTACGGTCGTCGCATGTCCTGTAAGATAAGCGTTGCTTTCGGCGTCGGTCGCGAGATCGTACGCACCGCCGGTCCCGAGAAATGTCGAAAACTCGAGTGCCGTACCGTCCGAGCGAAGTCGCGAGAGCACAATGCTGCCGGATTGAAGGAGTGGATTTCGCAGCGGGAACGTCGCGTTGCTGAGTGATTCGCCGGCGACGAAGACGTCGCGGTTTGCCGCCAGACCGATGGCGAATGGTTCGTCTCTCGCCGTGCCACCGAGAAATGTTGAAAAGACCAAAGCGGAACCCGCCGGATTGAATTTCGTTACAAATCCGTCCTCTACGCCATTGAATGTGGTGTCAAACGCGCCGGGAGTTGTGGGAAACGCTGTGTTCTGCGTCTGACCCGTTACATAAATATTTTGTTCAGGATCAAGAACTATTGCCTTGACGCGATCGGACTGCAATCCGCCGCCGAGAAACGTACCGAAGACCACCGAGCTGCCCGCCGGATTAAGTTTCGCGATATAGCCCTCGATGCCACCGCTCGACACCGGTTGGAACGCACCCGGGGTCGTTGGTGCGACCGCGAAGGCGGTCCCGCCGAATACGGCATTGTCGGCCGTATCCAACGTGACGTCGTTGATTGCCGCGTCGAATAATGTCGAGTAAACGATTCCGCCGTTTGCCGTCAACTTCACAAGATAGCTGCCGGAATAAAAAATTCCGTTACAGCTGCCGGGAGTGTTGTCACACAGTCGTTCTTTAAACGCTCCAGGCGTCGTCGGAAAATTACCAGAGCTCGCACCGCCCACAAAAACCGCATCGCCCGTTGTTTGGTTCACTGCGATCGAACCGCCGACGTCGGTATTATTTCCGCCGAGGTATGTCGAGAAGATGATCGCCGAACCGGTTGGATTCAGCTTCGCGGCGAAGCCATCATCGGTTCCGCCGAATGTCGATTGGTAGGCGTTTACTGTCGGCAGGTCACCCGCCATCGTCGTCCCGGAGATCAAAACATTTCCGTTCGCATCGAGGGCCACGCCGCCGCCGGATTCGTTTCCGTTACGTCCGCCGAAATAAGTGGAGAAGACCAGGGCCGTCCCGGTCGGATTGATCTTGGTAACGAACGCATCGTACCAGAATGAATTCGGCGCGTCGGTTCGCGGTAGAAGGACGGGCTTGATAGTTCCGGGCGTCGTCGGGAAATCGCGCGACGCCGCCGTTCCAACGACATAAGCGTTCCCCTGCGCATCGACCGTTATGGACCGACCCTCATCGAAGGCATTGCCGCCGAGGTAGGTACCGTAGGCGAGAATCGGATCGATTACGAGTTCTTTGGTCGTGTCGTACGCCGAAAGATTGAACGAGACATTGAAAGACTTGCCTTCGCGCTTTAACGCATAAGTGCTCGCGATCTCAGTACGCGCCCCGTCTGTTTCCTGATACACGAATGGCTTTAGCTGACGCAGGGTTCCGGAACCCGTTTCGAGAACAAGATCCCCGGAGGTCTTATCGATCTTCGCCGACTCGATGCCTTCAAATTTAAGCTCGATCTTGTTCGGATCATGTCCCGGCCGGACAACGAAATCGTATTCGAGCTGCTGGCCGTTCCCGTAGTAGACGAGATCAACGCCGTCATAAACGGAGCTATATTTAACCCTTTGAAAGTTCGGAATGTCGGTGCGCCATTTTTCAGGATCATTGCCGAGAAAATAATTAGATCGACCCTCGCTCGGGTTTTCACCTTCCACTGACGCCGTTTCGTTTGCGCCGTCTATCGTCATACGAACTGCAGTATGACTCTCGACCTTGCCCGTCTTCCCGTATTTTTGCAGGCTGAGCACCGCGTCTTTCTGCGAGAGGAATAACGCGTAACCGTGGCCACGCCCCAGAAAGCGAACGTTTTCGTCCGTCTGGCCGACATTCGGTTCAAAGTTTATCGGAAGCTTGCCGTATCTCCCTTCAAGCTCACCAGGGTCCGGAGGTTCGGGAGAAACGCTTGCAGCCCGGTTGCGGACGTTGTCGCTGGTGAACGTGAGTACTTTCTCCCTTTGCAGGACGCCAGTCGAAGCCATCGCGAAAAGGAGAATCGCAATAATCCAAGCCGCTGAGATAGTGATTGGGCGTTTCATATAAATTCTCGTACCTCTTGACGACTAACAGTGCTGAAATGAGAGAAAAAAAGACACATCGGAATAGTAACGCTCGACTAAGGATCGCTTTGAGGTCCCTGCCCGAAATTGGGCAAGCCCCGTGCCCATGTCGGGGCACGTTTTTCAAGCCAAAAGCGTTATTTCTGTGGAATGAGGTCGTGAAGTTTCCCGCGATACCGCGAGCTTTCGCGGCTATCGGCGCCAGCGCGGTGTGGAGTTGCGTCGCGGCGTGAATTGATCGATCTCGGCGTTGTACTTGCCGGTCGCGTCGAGAAGAGGAAAGAGTTGTAGGCTACTCGAAAGATACGCCGCGCGGAGTTCAACCGGACGTGAACCGGCCCGATTGATGACACGGACGCGTGTTCCGCGAACCTCTTCGATCCATCGGGCAAATTCCTCGGCTCGGCCGACGGTCGCCGAAAGAAGCAACAGCCGAATGCGGGGCGGCGTGAGAATGATAGCTTCTTCCCAAACGTGTCCCCGGTCCTCATCTGCCAGGTAGTGTGCCTCATCGATGATCACAAAATCGGTTCGCACCTGTTCTCCGTTTCGAAGTGCGTCGAAAAGCTGGTTTCGATAGATCTCGGTCGTCCCGACGATCAGCGGGGCTTCGGTGTTTTCCTTTCGGTCACCAGTGAGGATCCCGACATTCTCGGTACCGAACTTCTGCGAGAACTCGATATATTTCGAATTGGTCAGGGCCTTGAGCGGAGTCGTGTACCATGCACGCTTTCGCTGCTCGAGCAGACGTCGAATCTCTTCGCTTGCGATCCACGTCTTGCCGCTACCGGTCGGTGCCGTCACTAGAACGTCCTCATGCTCGATCGCTTCTAACGCTTCGAGCTGAAATTCATCGGGCTTGAACTCGGTCGGCTTTGGCACTCCGATCCCGCGCAGCAGATCGCTCGCGGCCCGAGCCTGTTCCGGCGTTTGTCCTCGCTCGATGTATTCGGGCGAACTTTCCCTCGAACGATCGCGTTTATACTTTCGCCCGACATCGGATCTAGACCGTTGTCCGTCCTGTTTCTTGTTATTGCGGCGGCCACGAGGCATAGGAGAATGTTAGCATCTGAAGCGGTAAAGTCTGGAGGCGAGCCGTCATAACTAGCGATCTAACCCGCGAAGGCACATATGAACACGAAGTTCTTGAACATTTCTCCCTATCCCTCGTCGCGACTAAATGTTAAAATCACGATTTGCATCGCAACGTGGGTGGGGTGCTGAGCGTCTAAAACCAACAGTAAGCGGTATCAGCTGACTTTGGACGGCAAAATTAATATGTTCGAGCAGGAATCATACAATCAAGGTGCTTCGGAGTTGAGTTTGCAGCCCGGCGACCCTTTTTATAATTACGAGATCAAGAATTGGAATTTTTCGCCCCGGTTGTACAAGATCCTTGCGGGTTCGGCGGTTTTCAACATCCTGGCTGTGCTCGTCATTGGATCATCGGGGATGCTTACGGCTCGCGGCTGCGACAGCCCGTTTGTCGGGCGGGTCTGTCAGGTGATCGATACGGTGTATGTCGGAAGTCTGCTCTTCGGGACCGATAGTGAGTACGCAGACGTCGATTACACAAAGACCGAGCTCGAAGACGCGGATGTAACATTTGTGGATGTCACGGGAGTAACTCCTCCGCTGACGTATCCGGAAGGCTATTTTCAACTTGCGAATCCGGAGCAGCAGTTTGCGAATATGACGGACCCGATGTCAGGGAGTGGTTTTGTGGCTCCGGGAATTCCCTATTCGAATCCTACGATCGGTGGCAGCGGCCTCCTAGACACACCGGCGATAACACCGAACGTCAATCCGAACGCTATTGAAGGAGCTCTGCCGACTGATGGCCCACTTGGCACGTCGACCGACAATCCGACGATTCCGTCGAACCGGAAAGGACGTCGAGGTGGCCGGGTAACTGACTCGAACACGGTTGCGGATGCGAGCACGAATACGAATCCGACGAATACGAACACAGCCGGTCCGACCGATCCGAACACCGAGGAAGTGAAAGAAGACCAGTGGGGCGTCTTCATCACCAAGCGTCCGATGAAGGACAAGGCACCTGACTCGCTGGAGAAGATCAAAAGCGAGGCGATCAAGATCGACACGCCCTTCAAGGTTGCGATCAGTGCGACTCTCGGACCTGGGAAGGATCCGCGAACGGTCGTCTTGAAGAATCCTAAACCGATCCCGTCGGAGACCTCGACGAACAATCCTGAGATGGTCAAGTTCGTCCAGGAGTGGATACTGGCCGTGGGAGACGCGGGTTGGTTTGGATATCTGACGAGGATCGATCCGAAGCCGAAGAACGTCGTGATCACGGTCGAACAAAACGATACGGAGTTTATCGCTACCGTGAAGGCCGATCAGCCGACCGAAGAGAAGGCGAAGGCACAGGCTAGCTCGTTGAATTTGCTGTTACAGGGCGCCGTCCTTATCGCAAAAGGCGACGAGCAGGTGTTTTTGCAGAAGGCGTCGGTGGTCCCGGAAGGTAAGTCATTCGTTTTGAAATTCAACATTCCAAAATCGGAAGTCAATGGCCTGATCATGCGAAAGCTTATGGAGTCGAAGGAAAAAGAAGCGAAGCCTGAGGGCAATGCCTTTTCAAAACCGACGAACAACACTGCTGAGAAATAAAGACGCCGAAAAGTGACGAATCGAAAACCCAACAACTCTCTTCTCTTCCTGACGACACTCGGCGTGTATCTCGGCCTTGTGCTTGTTGGCGGAGTTGCACCGTCGGTCTTAGCTCACGGAGCGCTGACCCGGCCGTTCGAGTTGCAGGATGAGATCGAGGTCACCGACGATCTCGACAAGAAACCTGATAACGAGACTGCGATACTCGGCCTTTCGATCAAGAGCTATCTCGAAGATGTCGAGTATTTTCTGAACACGCTGCAGAAACTCGGTCGTGATGGCCCTCTGCCCAGTCATCTCCCACGAACAGCATCAGCGTTCTCCCGTCCCGGGTCTGCAC
>JANMUW010000097.1:0-1722 GCA_031392105.1 Acidobacteriota bacterium
CGAACTGGGCGGAGACCGGGGTACGTCTCGATTCACTTGACCTTCGCGCCCTTCTTTCCGGCGACGGTCTTGCGCGGGCCCTTGCGGGTGCGCGAGTTGGTCTTCGTGCGCTGGCCGCGGACCGGCAGCCCCTTTCGGTGGCGCCAGCCGATCTTAGTCATCGGATCCGGTACGTATAACGTTTCAACATCAGCTGGAGCTTCCCGGCGGTAGGCGTACAAGATCACGAGCAGTCCGACGATCGATAGCGCGATATTCAACGCCTGGCCTGTCGCGAGGCCAAGCAGGCTCGTCGGGTACTCACGAAAAATGTCGACGGGAATCCGTAGGAACGAGTAGAGAAAAAGGAACAGGCCCGTAATAAACCCCGCGGGCGGATTCGATCGACCGGTAATTAGCAGAACGGGAATGATGAGAAGGTTCTTTATCCCGTCATACAGCACGACCGGATGACGAAATCCCTCGGCATCGGGGAACTTCACCGCCCAAGGAACAGTCGTCACGCTTCCTAAGATCTGGCCGTCGATGAAATTGCCGATCCGTCCGACGCCTAAGATAAAGGACGCCGGTACCGCCAGTACGTCGGTCATAACAAGGAATGGTCTACTGGAGATCCGGCAAAATATCCACACCGCGGCAAGTCCGCCGATTAACAATCCGTGACTCGCCATTCCGCCGAGCCAAAGAGCGGGGATCAGCGAAACGTGTTCGCTGTAGAACGGCCATTCGTAGAACACGACCTCGACGGCGCGCCCGCCGATCAAGACACCGGCAACGATCAGGATGCTGAAATCGTAAACCTGCGTTTCGGTCAATGAGAGTTTTTCTCGACGTCTGTCGATGAAGGTGAAGGCGTTGGAGAATCCGAGCGTGTAGCTCAACCCGTACCACCACAGGTGAACACCCAAGATCGTTCCGATGATGGGATCGATATCATGAATGTAAGGTCCGAGTAGATACATGTGTCTCAAGTCTCGTTGATATCGACGGAGTTTGCGGCGCGATTGTTAGAGTTTGTCGGGTGTCACAGCGTGGAAATAGATCCAAGGCTCGACAATCCACCCTGTTCTCGTTCCCCTGGCAGGTAGATGGCTAGTTTCCGTGATCTCGTTTGATTTCCTCTTTACTGAGCCGCAGAAAACGCGCCGCGTTGTTATAGAGGATGTCGCGCTTTTGAGATTGGTTTAGGAAAGGCGCTCGTTCGACGCTTTTTATCGCTTTGTCGATCGTATCGGGCCAAATCATCTGGTCACTTCCGAACAGGATCCGCTTTTCAAAACCGGCCTCGACCATTTTTCGAAGATGCTCGTAGAATTGCTTTCGCGGAAACGCCCAGTTGTTGCATGCGATGTCGACATAGAGATTCGAATGCGAAAACAGCATCGCGATCATTTCGTCCACGAGCGGCGAGCCGTAATGCATTACGTAGACGCGCAGTTTTGGATGGCGGACAAGGACATTCTCAAGTAGCAGCGGACTTCCGAGACGAACGCGGTACGTCGGCGGGCCGATTATGTGAACGCCTCCGGGCGGGCCTTCGCCAAGATGGATCGCAACCGGGATATCCAGCTCTTCAGCGAGAGCGAAGTAGGGCTCGTACTTTTCGTCATCCGGACTGAAGCCTCGATACTGCATTCCGACCTCGGCGAATACGCTGAATTTTCCTTGAATAAAAAGCTTCCTAAACTCAGCGGGACTCGGATCGCGATCGGCGAACGAAAG
>JANMUW010000132.1:0-9037 GCA_031392105.1 Acidobacteriota bacterium
TCGCCCGCACCGAGAACTTCACGTTAGAGATCACGCGAGCGTACACCTGCTTGTCAGCTCCTTTCGCGTTTCCGAGAAAAGCCTTGCCGAGCATCTGAAGGCCCTCGAGCGTTTCGTGCAAACTCTTTGCCTGAGCATTCTGCAGGGTGCGAGCGGTCATATGGACGCTTGCGACATCGGCCGCCACGTCGGCATTTCCGTAGACGTATTGGATCGAATCGATATTCTTACCAAGCTCATCGTTATCGAGCGGTAAAAACGATTTCATCCCGGGAGGGAGCTTTGCCGCGAATGAAGTTACCGCCATCGGGTTCTGTGCGAGAAGCGAGGTCAGATCCGATCCGACTTTCGTTTTTGCTTCAACGATCTGTCGCACGCGTTCAAGTGTCCCGAACGCGATTGTCGTCGAATCCATCGCGGTGACCGCAATGTCTCGACTAATCTTGTTCTCCGTGTTCGACGCGAGTTTCGCCGCCGAAAACACATAGATAGTCCGTTCGCCGACTCGTTCCTCAGTGTATTTCCCGTTCGACGCAAGTTTTGCGGCACCGATCAATGACGCCGAACTGATCTGACCGCGGGCGATGACGACCGGTTCGATCTCATACTTCTTTTCGCTCACCATGCGGGAATTGACGCCGGCGGCGATCGAGTCGAACTGACGTACATCGATCCCGAACCTGGACTGGAACTGATCAATATGGCCCGTGATCTTTGCTAGCATTGGCTGATTGTTCGACAGCAATTTGGGCAACGCTTCATTTAAAGATCGTTTGACGTCAAGCGTCATGACACCTTCAGACGCCGGCAAAAGCGCCACTAGATCCATCGCATTCGACTTTTTCGCCTTAGAATCGGCAAACGTCGAACCACCAAGACTAAAGACAAGTACGGCGAGCATAAAAGCCGCAAATATTCTGTATTTCATTACAAACCTCGTAAGAAGAAACTCAAGCAGACATCCTAACGATAACAGATGAGCCTAGGGTCCAAGAAGTTGTAATGTTAGTGGTAAGCGGATAGCGGTAAGTGGTAAGTCCGTTTAGGCGGCATTCGAGATGTGAATCGCACGAACTTACCACTTACCGTTTACAACTGAGCGTTATTTAACGACCTCAAACTCAAAAAAGATCTCCTTACCGCGGAAGATGTAGCTCAGATAATGCTCCCAAAACTTTCGTGTGAAGCGAAATGCGGGTGCGGTTTGGTCCAGATTTACGAAGAGCTCAATACCCAGGGCCTTCCATAGGCCGAGCAGCGAGACGTACGTGCTGACGGGCCGCAGCTTAACGTCGGTATAGAAGTCGAAGACGGCGCGTTCGGGCATGAAGGTGTTGAAAGTGTATGAATTTATGTGATTGCGATGGGTCGGATCGTTCGCCCAGTCGGGGTTTGTATAGTGCGGCGTGATGAGCTTGATCCGTCCACCGGGTTTGGTGATGCGGTACAACTCGCTGACGAATGCCATCAGATCAGGGACGTGCTCGACCGTATGATTTGAGACGACCGTGTCGAATTCGTTATCCGGAAACGGATAGGGAACTGTGCCGAGATCGTGGATCACATCGGCCGCTGTTTTCGGATTGTTGTCCAACCCGATAGCACCGGCAGTTTTATTCGCGCCGCATCCGACATCGAGGATCTTCATCGAAGAAACCGTAGCACAGAAAAGTGACGAGTGACGAGGGACGAGACATAGGCGCTTTACTCGTCACTTGACACTCGTCCCTTTTCACTCAAATAAAAATGCCACAACATTCGCGCTGCGACGGATCGATATGGTTTCCATCGTTCGGCAATGACGAGAAATTCATCGGCCGACGGCCGCGGCTCGCCCGAGAGTTTGTGCCACGCCGTATGCAGAGCGACATCGCCCTTAGGCATCACGTCCGGCCGGAGCATCGCCATAAGCAAATAGATATCCGACGTCCATTCGCCGACGCCTTTTAGTTTTATGAGTTCATGCTTTACTTCGGCGTCGCTCAGATCTCTTAATTCGTCGAAGTTGACGCGTCCTTCCAAAACAGCTTCGGCGAGATGTCGACCATACGCAGTCTTTTGACGACTGAATCCGTCCTTCTTTAATTGAGCGTCTGAAGATTTGAGTAGAGATTCGGGCGTGACGTCTCCGACTCTCCGACACAGTTTGTCGAAACACGCTTTCGCCGAAGCCAGCGAAACCTGCTGCTCGAGTATTATTTGCAGCAGCGTTTCGAAACCTGTCGGCCGATCCCAGAGCGGCGGCGGGCCGTATTTATCGTAAACGACCGCGAGATGCCCGCACGAAGACGCGAGAAGCCTGCTCTGAAGTTTCAGGCTTCGATATGTAAGAGGTTTCTGCATGTGCAAATCTTTTCAGCTAGTAATTTTGTAATGAGGTAATGCCATTACAAAATTAATAATTACTTCATTACCAATTACAGGGAGAATTACCAGATGGACGGTACTGTCGATTCGTCGAACTCGATCGACTCGCTGTTTGCGAGGATATGGATGATCCGATCCACGCCTTTCGCACGCAGCATCGGAGCGAGCATCCCTACGCGGTGACAGTTCGCTCGCGGGACCTTATGCTGTGAGAGTGGTTTCGATTCCGAGCACATGATGACGGTCGTCAGCTCCGACGCGATCTCGACAATTCGGTCGATGCCGCGTGCGAGGTCTACGGGTTTTGGTTTTGTCTTGCCACCTGTCTCGGGAAGATGCTCATAGCCGATACCGTTGTCGCGAAGTAACTCAGCGAGAACCAGACCGTTGAACTGCGGCCAGCGTGAACGGGCGATGCTGCGTACGTCGCAGAGGAACTCGACGTTGTATTTCCGAAGCAGTTCAAGAAAATCCGCGAACGGATGCCGGCCGTGGCCGATGGTATAGATGAGTGACACAGGTTACTATTCTGCCACAGAGGACACAGAGATTTCTTCCGGTTGCTCTGTGCCCTCTGTGGCAAGAACCTAGACGTTCGATCCTGGAGACAGCATGCCAGAAAGACATTACCGAAACTGCAACCTGTGTGAGGCGATCTGCGGGGTTGAGATCGTGCATGAGGAAGGAAAGATATTATCGATCGCCGGGGACAAGCTTGATCCGTTCTCAAGAGGACATGTTTGTCCTAAGGCACTTGCTTTGAAGGACATTTACGAAGACCCGGATCGCGTAAGACAGCCGGTTCGAAAAGTGAATGGCGATTGGAAGGAGATCGGATGGGACGAGGCATTCGACGAAGTCCCTCGTAGACTTCGCGATATTCAAGATCGATACGGCCGCGACGCGGTCGCGGTGTATCAGGGCAATCCGACGGTTCACAATCTAGGCACGATTCTGAACAGCAGGGAACTGCTGAAAACTCTTAAGACCCGGAATAATTTTTCAGCGACATCCGTCGATCAGCTTCCGCATCACTTCGCTTCGTGGGCAATGTTCGGGCATCCGTTTTTGATACCGGTACCGGACATCGATCGCACAAAATTCTTTTTGATCATGGGAGCGAATCCGCTTGCCTCGAACGGGAGCCTGATGACGTCGCCGGACATCATCAATCGCTTGAATGCGATCAAGGACCGTGGTGGAAAAATAGTTTTGATCGACCCGCGACGCACCGAGACCGCTCGAGTCGCCGACGAGCATTTTTTTATCACGCCGGGTTCGGACGCGTACCTGCTTCTGGCATTTATCAATGTATTGTTCGGGGAAGGGCTCGTCGATCCTTGCAGACTCGCGGATTTCACGGACGGCTTTGACGTAATGCAGGAAATCGCGCTTCGCTGTTCGCCCGAAGACGCCGAAAAAAGAACTGGTATTTCGGCGGATGAGATCAGGCGGCTAGCACGCGAATTTGCGGCATCGGGCGCGTCGGTTTGTTACGGGCGCATCGGTCTATCGACGCAGCGGTTCGGAGGTCTGTGCCAGTGGTTGATAAATGCGATCAACATCCTCACGGGAAACTTCGATCGGCCCGGCGGTGCAATGTTCACGAAGCCCGCGTTCGATCTTTTGATGGCGGCGAAGGGCGGCAACATTCACGATCGCTGGCGAAGCCGGGTCAGAGATCTGCCGGAGTTCATGGGCGAGATTCCTGTCGCTGCGATGGCGGAAGAAATGCTGACCGAAGGTGATGGACAGATCAAAGCCCTCATCACGAGCTGCGGCAATCCAGTTCTGTCGACGCCAAACGGACGGCAGCTCGACTCTGCGCTAGAGAAACTCGAGTTCATGGTCTCGATCGATTTTTATATCAACGAGACGACGCGCCACGCCGATATTATTTTGCCGCCCGTGACGAACCTCGAAAGCTCGCACTACGACTTAGTGTTCAACACTTTCGCAGTCAGGAACACGGCTAAATATTCACCGCCACTTTTTGAGAAGGATGCCGAAGCGAAATATGACTGGGAGATTTTTCAAGAGCTTGTCCATCGACTGAACGGTTCCAACGGCGAGTTGAAACCCGAGCCGCCGGAAGTGAAACTCGCGATGGGATTGATGTTCGGTAATCACGGCATGTCGCTGGATAAGCTAAACGAAAATCCACACGGTATCGATCTCGGCGAACTGCAGCCGTGTCTGCCCGAACGTCTACAGACCGCGAACAAGCGGATCAGCCTTGCACCGGAACTCCTTGTAGCGGATGTCGACCGCTTGATGGCATCGAGCGGCGAGACGAATGCTGAGTATCCGTTCCGACTGATCGGGCGAAGGCACCTCCGCGATTGCAATTCGTGGATGCACAATTACGAGGTGCTGGTGAAAGGGAAGAACCGATGCACGGTGATGGTAAATGAAGCCGATGCGGCGGAACTCAATCTCTCGAATGGACAGCCGGTCAACGTAGCTTCACGAGCCGGTAGCGTCGAATTGGCTTGTGAGATCACAACGAATATCAGTCGCGGCGTTGTCTCTATTCCCCACGGTTACGGCCACGACCGCAGCGGGACCAATGCTTCCACTGCGGCCGAGCACGCCGGTGTTTCGGTCAACGACTTGACCGATGAATTGGCGCTCGATGAACTGACGGGCAACGCCGCGTTCAGCGACGTGCGGGTAAGGATCAACGCATAGACTCAGCCCGTGAGACTGCGCGCATCGCGGCGAAATTCGATCTTATAACTTTGAATCAGTTCGAGAAAATCCCGGACCGTATGCTGGGTAAGGCCGATTGTGTACAAGCTCGTATACTGGATAGCTACGGGACGATGCAGTTCTCGAGAAACACGAATACTTTCGCTCCGCTGTAGCCACCTTCCCATCCGCGAACTGTCCCCTGAACCGTGGCTTCAGTGTGCGCCGAGAGCTCGGCGACCCGTGAGCTCTGAGATGGGCTGAAATAGCATCGGGCATTTCCGTAGGCGCCGAGTGCTGATTTGAAAGTTATGGCGATACGGCCATCTTTGCCGACGAGGATGCTGTTGATCGTCCCGTAGATCCGCACGACTTTTCCGATGTAGGTTTGGCCGGCTCTAATTTCGTTAACCTCAAATTCCCGGACGAGGGAGCCGACACCAATTGTGGTAGCGGCGCCTGATGCCTCTGGCGGCAGCGTTGCTTCGCGCGGCACCGGGATTTGCGCAACGGGTTTGTCTATTTCGATGCTGCTATTAAACGCTACCAGTTTCGTCAGGTACGACTCGTCGTTAAAGATGCCGACGATGCTCACCGTTCGTCCGGACCCGGTTAGAACTGTGAGGAACGCAACTGCAGGTGTGCCCTGAAAATCGACAGCCGCTCCACCCGCCGTCGCTGTCCATTCGCCCGCCAGTTCTGTTTCGGTTTTTGGAACGGCCGCACCTCCGAAGGGTTTCGCCACCAAATTATTCCACTCCCGTACAAAATCGCTCGCGGCTTTTCCGGTCCCGGCCGTCGAGCCGTACAAGGTGATCGTGCAAAATTTACCGGCGGCCGCGTCGATCTCGCTAAATGTGACGATATTTTCTTTTTCCGTTTTCTTCCATCCCTCCACGGGGGTATAGGCGATAGGGCCTAACTTTTCTGTTTGACCTGAAACCGTCGGAGGATCGAACAAACAAAACGTCAGCGTTACAAATAAACCAAGAAGAACTCCACTTCGGTTACTTAACAATTTCATTTGTTCTCTCCTTTCCATCAGAATGCGTTCAACTAAAGACCGAGAAACTTAACGATCTCTTGCGCAAAGAAAGTCCGTCGCTCGTTGTCGAGGGAGTGGCCCGTTTTATCCAAAAAGAGAGCCTTGCCCGGCGTCATGGTCATTAGCGGCGCTGTGCTTTGTGTAGCCGGACAGATGTCATTGAACTTGACGCGATCCTCTGTGCCGCATGCAAGAAGCATCGGCTTTAGATTCGACATATAACGCGGCTTATTTGTCGAAGTGTCGATCGTCTGATGGCTGTACAGGAGCTGCTCTGCTCCGAGCCGCCACCGCCACGCAAGAAAACGAGGATCGTACGTTTCCTGACGATCGAGCCGCGCACCCGCGACCATCGACTTCTTGCAAGGATAGTAATCGCTCGTCCACGTGTCTGATTGCGCCATGGGAATCAGCATCGGAATGATCGGCTTGTCCCATCCGGCGAAAAAAAGCGCACGATCGTTGTCCCGTGGGGAGGTGCGAGCGGCGTTCGCACTTTCCCAGGCTGATCGCGGACCGATGTGTTTGAAGATGTCCGAACCTTCACCGAGCGACGTCCAGATCGAAGCGGGAGACCAGACAATAAATTTAGGCAGCCACGGCACGTTCGAGCGGCGCCCCAACCGAAACGTCATGTTTCCGCCGAGGCTTCCGCCCATCACCGCTTTGAAACGGTTTTTGACCGAAACCTTTTGATCGAGTTTCTCGGCGAAACGGACAATAAACGTCTCGAGAAAATCGAGGAGCGGCGTCTGGCCACTCGAATGGAAGTCGGGAAGCGGAGTTCCCGGCGGAATAACAAACCCCGGCGGCAGGATCGGCGGCATGCCGGGAATCAAAAACGTGATCTCGAACGGCACGACGATCGGAACCGGTAACGGCGTCCACTTCGGATTTCCGATTGCGCCGAGGGGCGAAACGTCCTCAAAGTCAAGATTCTCCGAATATCCCGATGTGGGTAGATCGAGACTGATCATGACGAGGTTTTTGCCCGCCACTTGCGACTGAGCGATCACGTATCGAGTGCGAACACTGACGGTTTTCGGTCCTGTCGCGAGGGGAGTTTCGACTACCACCTCAAAGTCATATTGCGGGTAATCGCTTGATGGGACATTCACCGGTCGGTGCGGAGAATCATCTTCGCCTGAGACGGCAATCCAGCCGAGCGCTAGCCTTTCGTTCGTTTTCCTCGTCTTTTCAGGGGCGGTATCTCCACGCTGACCGGTCCGCAAATAGTTGGCGACGCGGTATGCGCGATCAAGCGCGGTGCGACAGCCGTCCATGACGCTGGTTGCATTTAGTTGCGCCGGCCGCTGGCTGACAACGGACTGACAAAACGGTTCCTTCGGACGAGCAATGCGAAAAGCGTCAAAAGCCCTGTGGCCCGTAACGCTCAGGTCAGCGAACGCTTTTCCCAGATCAGTATCGCCATCCGCGAATTTATATGCCGCGAGACTCAGGCTTTGCAGCGGGTTTCCGTCGGCTGCCGCCTTTCTCAGATCAGGTCGGAGACGACCTTCGTTCATCCCTATATTTCGCCCGGCGGGCACGTTCATCTGCTGATTGGACGGCGGTGGCGCATCGAGCATCGCTACCGGAATGCTCGGCGCGAAATACAACGGGCCTGTCGGATCAGCGGGCAAAACTCCCACCCGCTGACTGCCGGAAAAATCGTCGGGAAAACTGCACGGCTCAGGACAACCTCTCGACGGATCCGGACACGATGCAAAGTTGACCATCGAGTAATTGGTCGCGATGCTCGGCCCACCAGTGACCTGCGTCGTGGGTGCGGCACCTATCAGGCGCGTGATATCGCCGATCACGATGTTCGCAAGAGCCTGGAAGTCCACGCCGGCCTTGCACCCTTCGAAATGCGGAAGCTGAAATCCACTGTTGCCCCCTGCTTCCATAGTGCAGTGAACATGCTTGGTGTGCATCTCCGCATGCTTCTGACAATCGAAACAGTCCTTGGGGATGGTCTGTTCGAGACGCGTCTGGAAGTTTGTCGCATCACCACGGTTTGCCTGGGCCTGAAGCGTCGCGAACCCGTTCAGTCTCGACGATCGTGAACAAATATTTCCGGCGACGCACGCGACACTGTCCCGGTCGAAGAGCCCGTTCGTGTGGGTCAGCCCCGACAAGTTCGCAGCGAGGCCGCGATTCAGCATGTCCTGCTGCGTCTCGTACCGTTCCAGAATGCAGGTCTTATATTTTTGCAGCAGCTGCTGCAGAACCGCGATCATCCCGGCGTTCGGAGGTGGTGAGCTAACTGGAGGTCCGGACGGACCGGTCCGGTTTGCCATAAACGCAAACAGCGCTCTTGTGATGTCGTCGGACTCCTCGGCACGAGAGTCCATCCCGTGGATGAAGAGAAGGATCTCCGAATTCGGTGCGATCGTCGGCTGAAAGTCGTCACGCAGAATCCAATCATGAGTAGCGGACGGGTTTCCCGTCGGTGGTTGTCCGGCCGGTGGTTGTCCGGCCGGTGGTTGTCCGACTGGTGGCTGTCCGACAGGTGGCGGGCCCGGTTGAGTAGTCGGAACAACATTACCTGGCGTTCGCGGAGGTACGTTTTGTCCCACGGGAGTCGGGTTTTGAGGAACTATGGGCGGCGTCGCTGTGCCAACGCCCTCGTCGATCACAATATTGAAAAACGTATTCGGATACAGGGGCTCACCATTGATATTAGCGATATACCATCGCCCGGCCGCCGCACTAAATTCCGCCTTGGATTTGAATCGATTGAGATTGTATGGAGTGCGAACATCCGGCGCGTGATTTTGAAGGATCAGAAAGCGAGCTCCAGGATTATTGTTGAGCGCGGGATTATCGATATACGAACCTTCGGCACCCGAATTCGCCTTCGTTACCAGATGAAGAAATTGACTCGGCCCGGGACGCTGAAAAAATCTGACCTTGTATTTCGATCCGATC
>JANMUW010000213.1:0-1579 GCA_031392105.1 Acidobacteriota bacterium
CGTTGACGATGCCGCCCGTCGCACGACCGAACTCGGGCAAGTACGAGTTAGTTGTGACCTGATATTCCTGAACAGCTTCCTGGGAAACGGTCGTCCGGGCGGCATTGATCGAGTTATCGGTAAAATCAGCACCGTCGACCTGCACAAGCGTCGAGCGGCCGCGCTGGCCGCCGATGTTCAATCCGGATGTTGGTGCCGGGCCAACCGGGCGTCCGTTATCGCGTCCCACGGTTGAGATCGTCAACGCGAATCCGGTGGCGCTTCGTTCGTTGATCGGAAGGCCTTCAATTCGCGTCTGATCGATCGTCGTCGAAACACTCGTCTTTGTTGTCTCGATCAGCTCAACGGAATCGGCGGGTACGTTCACCACCAGATCTTGGGAACCGATCTCCATCGCAATACGCAGCTCAGCGGACTGCCCCACGGTTAGTCGAACGCCGGCAATAGAAACTTTCTTGAAGGTCGCGGCCTCAGCCGTAACTTCGTATTCTCCCGGCGGCAATCCGATAAGCCTGTATGTGCCGTCTTCATTGCTCGTCGCGTTGCGTTCAATACCGGTTCCCGAGTTCTTGGCGGTGATGGTCGCCCCGGCGACTACGGCTCCGTTCGGGTCAACGACCGTACCAGTGAGGTCGGCCGCGCTCGCCTGCGACTGCGCCGAAGTTATTGAGACACTTGCTGCCACTAACATTGCGAGCACGAAAAATCTTCCGATGATTCCTGAGATCCGGCTGGAAACCTGGTTCATTAATTTTCTCCTTACTGGCGGACTGTGCTGATCAGGCAAAACGCGATCGAACTGGATGAGGCGGCGTAGCAAAAACCGGATCAAATGGGCCTTTGCACGCTAATTTATTTATTTGGCTGCGGATGCACAGATCAGATTTGCTTTGATGTTTGTAGCGTAAAACCGCTATTTAGGCAAGGAGAATGTAAGATTTTTGTAATTTATACTGGCTCGGAGTCGGCTCCGCGGGTTGCACGTGCGACCGCCATACGCGCATTGGTGCTGACAGATAGAAGCGAGACGATAGCGGTTGCTACCGTGGGCATGAAAGCCGTACGGCGGAGGATCGAACACACGAGCAATCGGTTCGCGAACTTTTTCGTGTACGATGCCTGATATTCTCGAGCGATCTGTTCAAGCGATCTTGGATTTGCTCTGATCGTTTTGGCCAGAATCGAAGCGCTTTCGAACGCCATCACCATACCGCTTCCCGTAAACGGATCGATGAAGGCCGCGGCGTCGCCAACTGAAAAAAGATTTGCCGCCGTCGCTCCCGTTTTCGTTCCAAAGCTATCGATCGAAACCGCGAGCCAATCGCCGGCCGCGGTTGCATCGAGCAAGGTTGTAGCTGCGCGTTTGTTTTTAGTAACTACTCGCCGGACCAGTTCGTCCGCGTCACTACCCACTGAACGAATGACCGCTGACTTGATTAGGAAGCAAAGATTAAACAGATCCTTTTCCACATGAGACACCCCGGCATAACCGCCCGGAAACGAGTAGATCTCGCAAAGCCCTTTGGCAAGGTCAACACCGCGGAGATGAGCCTTGAATCCAACGAGCGCCGGTTTGATC
>JANMUW010000294.1:0-6020 GCA_031392105.1 Acidobacteriota bacterium
GGCACCCACTTTAGAAATGATCTTTCCCGGTGCTGCCTGCATCAGCATCGTGTCGAGCCGTTCGAGACCGCCGATGAGTTCGGGAAAATTCATCATCGCCGAAACGATACGAGCGGATGCGTCGCGCATCTCCTGACCGAAATTTTCTGCAGGCGATATCAGATTCAAAAAACTTTTCGCCATCGCGGAAAGCGGCAGTGCAAAGTTCGGAGCGGCACAGCCATCTATACCGGTCTTTATTTTCGCGACTGGAACTTCACTAAACAACGATATGACGCCGAGTATTTCCTGCTGGACGGGATTCTCGAGCTCATCATAGGTCGCGAGATCGGCGTCGATATGCTTTCCGAACGCGAGCATCGCGGCATGCTTGCCCGAGCAATTGTTGTGAAGCTGATTGGGATGTTCGCCGGCACGCAGCATCCGCTCAGCTTCTTTTTCGTTGAAGGGCAGATGCGTGCCGCATCGCAGGTAAGCTTCGCTCAAGCCGGCTCGCTCGAGCATCAATTGAGCGACGCGAACATGCCGCTGTTCACCCGAATGCGACGAGCACGCGAGGGCGATCTCTTCTTCTGAATACCCGAGCTCGTCCGCGGCACCGCTGGTGATAAATGGGATCGCCTGAAACGCTTTACACGCCGAGCGAAAGAACGTAACCGTGTCGGGCGAGCCGAGACTCAAGACCGTTTTGCCGTTACCGTCGATGACGATAAGGTGCCCGCGATGAACGGACTCAATCGTCTCGCCCCGGATCACATTTGCAAGAATTGAAGATTTCATGAGTTGCCTCGGGCTTTAGCCGGAGGTAAGTTGCAGAAGAGTTCGGCTTTAGCCGAATGTTCTGTTTGGGCTAAAGCCCCGGCTATTTTCTCACACGATCCTCCGGCTAAGGCCGGAGGCAATTCATGTTTTTCACCGCTTCGCATTCTTGACCTTCGTGTTTCGCGCTGCCTCGATCATTTCCGCCGCGTGTTTCCGAGCTGACTCAGTGATTTTTTCTCCGGCAAGCATTCGCGCGATCTCGTGTACCCGTTCCTCGTCGTCCAACTCGCGTATACCGATCGCTGTCGCCTTCTTCGTCATGTTCTTCTCCACGACAAAATGTCGGTCCGCTAACGACGCGACCTGCGGTTGATGCGTGACGCACAAGACCTGCTGCGAGCGCGCAAGTTGCTTTAGCTTCAGACCGACAGCTTCTGCGACACGGCCGCCGATCCCGGCATCGATCTCATCGAACACCGCAGCCGTTTCGTCGTCGCGCTCTTTCGCGGTCGTTTTCAGGATCAGCATCAAACGAGAAGCTTCACCGCCCGACGCGACCTTTGCGAGCGGCTTGGGTGATTCGCCCGGATTGGCGGAGAAGTAGAATTCGATGCGGTCGAAGCCGCGGGCACTCCATTTTGGATTCTGGATTTCGGATTTCGGATTTCGAAACCCCGTCTCCTCACTGGACTGAAATTCTGCGCTTGGCTCAATTCGAGCTTCGAACCGAGCCTTCTCGAGTGCGACAGCTTTTAAGTTCGTTTCAACTTCCTTTTCAAATCTCGTCGCAGCCGCGACGCGCTTGTCGTGAAGCGCGGTCGCTGCGTCGATGTAAATTCGTCGCTCCCCATCAAGCTTTTTCTCGAGTTCTTTTTCACGCAGCTCGGCGGTCTCGATATTCTCGAGCCGCTTTTCGGATTCGGCGAGATGTTCAAGCGCCGTCTCTATCGTGCCGCCGTACTTACGCGCAAGCCTGGCGATCTCGGCAAGTCGATTTTCAATTTCTTCGAGCCGGGCCGGTGAGAACTCAATGTGATTTCGGAAGTCGCGGGCAGTCGCGGCGAGATCTTCGAGCACAGCACGTGCGGTCTCGAGCGGTTCACGATACTCGGCAAATTGCGTGTCGAATTCCGCAAGCTCGGCGATCTTCCTTGCCGCTTTATCGAAAGTCGCGATCGTCGATTCGTCCTGCTCGTAAAGAAGGGTGTAAGCTTCGTCGCTCAAACTCGAAAGCTTCTCAACGTTGTTAAGCCGTCGCTTTTCGTCTTCGAGCTCGGCGTCTTCACCCGCCGTGAGGCTTGCCCGACCGATTTCATTAACCTGGAATCGGAGGATATCGAGGAGTTGAAGCTTGTCCGATTCGTCGCGCCGCAAATCGTCCAGCTCCTTTCTCGTAGATGCCCACGCCCGAAAACTATCAGCAGTTTGAGCTCGTTCATTCTCCACTCCCGCGAACGCATCAAGCATTTCCATGTGCGTCGCCGAATCGAATAGCGAGGCTTGATCGCCTTGACCGTGAATGTCGACAAGATGCGGCCCGATGCGCTTCAGAAACGCCTGCGTAACAAGCTGATTATTAACGAAGATACGGTTCTTGCCGGTGGCGGACAGCTCGCGGCGGACAATGAGATCCGAATCGTCGAGTTCAATTCCGCCCTCCTCAAAAGTGGCGCGCAGCTCTGTGGTATTGATGACCGAAAACAGGCCCTCGATCGTCGCCGCCTGCTCACCTTCCTTTATCAGATCCGTGGAAACCCGCTCGCCCGTCAATGCTCCAAGGCTATCGACGATGATGGATTTACCCGAACCGGTTTCGCCGGTCAGAAGGTTAAGTCCGGGGCCGAATTCGACCTCAAGCAAATCGATCAGAGCGATATTTTTGATCTTGAGAAGCCTAAGCATTCGGTTAGTGAATAGTAAATCGTGAATAGTGACAAGTGACGAGTGACGAGTCAGAAGCGCCGCGTTACAGGCAGGAAGGCACGACAACCCCTGTCAACTTATCACTTTTCACTTGTCGCTCGCCGCTAGTTCGCCTTTGATCCACCTGCCCAGCGAGAAGATCGCGTCGGGAGGAAATTGTTTTTCGAGATCAGGCGATTTCCAATCGACGACGCGCGACTTTTTATAGAACATAAGCTCAGCAAAATCGCCGGCCCTTATCGAAGGCGCGTTTCGCGCGACGACCGCGTAATCAGAGGCGTTGAATTCTGTCAGTCCGGTGTATGCCAACAGATTTCCGATCTGACGAACGTAAGCCGGTGCGACGAATGCAGCACGGCGGCGGTCGATATTGATCCCGACGTCTCCGGTTACGAATGTCTCCGGACTTCTTCGATCAATGATAGTCGCGTTGCGAAAAATGAAATAGTAGAGCGAGCCCGAAGAATTCTCCGGCAGTAATGCATAATTTGTCGGGCTGAAATCCTTTTCAGTCCCGTCTGCTGCTGATTTCAGCGCCGTCATCATGGCCGTGAAATTCATTTTCACGAGGAACATCTCGTCCTTACCGTGCAACGCTCCCGTCTCGATCAGGATAACGGGTGTACCCCACGCCGAAAAATTGTCGCCGAATGCTGTCGGTGTCCAGTCGTCGGCATACCTGCCGATATGTCCGGGCATGTGCGGCTGGATCGCAGCGAGCATGGCGGAGACGAGTCGTTTATTTCGTTCGTGACCCTCATTTGTCGTCTTCGCTGCATCGCCGTAGACGACGAGGAAAGAGATCGCCGCCTGTTTGTTCGTACGTCCGGCGGTTGTAAGCGAGTTTTGATTATGAAGGTTGAAGCCGATATTCGGCGACCATTCGTCGCGCAGTTTCTTGAGGAGATTCGCTTCCGGAGTCTGCAAATTTTGGGCGTCGCGATTGATGTCGATTCCCTGCAGATTTCGCCGCTGATAAAACTCGGCGCCGTCAGGATTCAGCATCGGCACGGCGCGGATCGTGATCGAGCCCTCGATTTTTTTTACCCAATCTTTGTCGCGATTTGTTTGGAGTATTGTGAACATGTCGATAAGAGCCGACGTCGCCGTCGGTTCGTCGCCATGCATCTGCGACCAGAGAAACACTTTGAGCGGCCCCTTCCCGAACTCGACCTGATATATCTCGCGGTTCGCAAAGCTGCGCCCGACCTCATCGACCTTAAGACCGATCTTTTTCAGGCCATCGAGATACTTCTGGAGATCTTTGTGCCGGACGTTCGACGGGAAGATCGTGGTTACGTGTTCGCGTTCCCACATGTCGACCAGCTCAGAAGGAGTTTGAGCAATTGTGTTCATCAGCAGTGATATGAAAAAGATTGAGAGAATGAGCAAAGATCTCATAGAAAAGAGATTAGCGTAAAGTGCAAAAGCCCGCACGTAAGTAAGGGCGATATGCTCAATTTTCGCGTTTACTATGATTCTTAGGACGACCCGGGTAACCATCACTTCCAGATATCGCCCTTTGCTAACACGCGGGCTTGTGCATTTTTGCTCGCAGCACCTCTGCGACGCTCCATGCCTGGGCCGGACATCCGCGGGGAGCGTGCGGCGCGTCCGCGTCGAATATCTCCGATATTTGTCCGACACCGGCTTCTGTCAAATGAGTCTGAAATCCGGATAACATTTCAGCGACCCGGGCCTCAGAGTTTGGATAGACTCTTCTATACGCGTCGACAAATGGACCGATCAGCCACGCCCAAACGGTTCCTTGATGGTATGCAGAATCACGATCGAACGGCGAACCAATGTACACCGGAACGTACTTCGGATCTTTCGGTGAGAGCGATCGAAGCCCTACTGGTGTAAGAAGCTCCGCTTCGACTTTATCCACAACCATCTTCGAACGTTCGGTGTCGAGCATCGAATGCGGGAGTGATGCTGCGAGGATCTGATTTGGCCGGATCGAGCCGTCGCGGTTGCCGTTGTCGACAACATCGAACAGACATTCTTCGGCTTCGTTCCAAAACAGAGCGTTAAAGCTCAACTTCGCGAGCTCTGCCATCGCGACATAACGTTTCCGGTCTTCGTCATCACCAAAGTTTTCCGCGAAGCCGGCCATGATCCGGAGTGCGTTGTACCAGAGCGCCTGGATCTCAACCGGCTTTCCGGTCCTCGGAGTTATGACCAGATCGCCGATCTTCGCGTCCATCCATGTGAGCTGGACACCCGACTCGCCGGCGTATAAAAGTCCATCCGTATCCACGTGAATTTTGTATCGAGTTCCGCGCAAATGCCACGCGAGAATGTCCGCAAGCTTCAGGTAAAGGTGATCGCGAACGAAATCCAGATCGCCGGTGTGTTCGGCGTAGGCGCGGATCGCTTCAAAATACCAAAGCGTCGCATCGACCGTATTGTACTCTGCTTCGCTACCGGCATCCGGAAAGCGGTTTGGCAGCATGCCCTGCGAGATGTGATTTGAGAACTCGAGCAAAATGCCGCGGGCGATCTCGGTCCGTTTGGTAGCGAGCGTCAGTCCGCTCAGAGCGATCATTGTGTCGCGGCCCCAATCCGAGAACCACGGATATCCGGCGATGATCGTGCTGCCGGCACCACGAGAAACTATGAACTGATCGGCTGCGAGGGCTAGATGTTTTGTGAAATCGTCTTTCGCTCCCGACTGCATTGCCAACGCTTTCCGTCGCTTGATCTCCGCCCTTTCCAGTTTCGCCGCATCGGGTTTGTCGATCCCGGAAGTCGAGATGATCAGCGTCGCCGCAGTGACGTTGTCGAATCCTATCGCGAACGGCTGAAACAGATCTTCGCGGTAATCGAACCCGCGTTCGCGTTCGATTGCGTACTCGAAATCGCGATACCAGTATCCGGTCTTTTCAATTCGAAAAGCGTCGTGATGAAAGAATATCGGCGGCATCCCAGACACCGGCTGCATGGAGACGATGCCGTGTTCCGCGGAGTACTTTGCCGAGAACGCGGGATCTTCGCGCCGCAGATGATGGTAATCGACGAATGAAAGCAACGGTCGAACATCGAGTGCGACGGGGCGCTTGTCGCGTCGATCCGTTCGACTTATGCTCCACTTGCAAACAACAGTGTTCTGCCCGTGGACCATGAAGATCTTCTTCTCGACCTCGACACCGTCGACCTCGAACGTCCAGACTGGAAATGGATCGAGACGGAACGTTTTGAGAAATTGATATCCCTGCGGATGGATCTTGTCCGGATACTGGTTGGCGGAAAGGTCATGCGTCGATCCATCGATTACGATCGTTTCCTCGAGCTTAGACACCATCGTGATACGCCCAAGCGGCGGATCGGTC
>JANMUW010000332.1:0-2005 GCA_031392105.1 Acidobacteriota bacterium
CTTTCGTCCATGTAGTCGAAGCTCTTCCAGTTGTCGGGATTGTAAACGTAGATATCCGAAACCGAGCCCTTCATGGGAGCGTCGTCTTTCAGCAAAAGCTCCATGTATCCGTCGAGATGTTCGATCTGCTGTTTGGCTTTCCACGCACGCTCGACGCCGACGAATCGGCTGTCGGCGTGTCCGACGACGCGGATATTTTGTTTCGCCGATTCGTCAACGGCCGCCTCGTACACTTCGGCTTTTATGAACGTCGTGATCTTGATGAAGTCGTAGCCCGCGGCTTTCGATTTTCGTACGGCCTCGCGAGCTTCGTCGGGTGTGTTCACTACGAAATTATTTCCCTGTTCACGGCCGGTGAGATGCGGGCTCGCGACAAAGATCGTCGGAGCCGATATCTCGCCCTTTGCAGAACGTGCCCTGAGCTCCAGGAGCTCTGGCGTTCCGATCATGAATCGCACCGTCGTCACGCCATTCGCGACCATGACACGCAACTCGTCTTCTGCGATCGAATCCGGAAACTCTCCGTCGGACAGGAGGTGCGTGTGCGTATCCACCAGGCCGGGCATCAGGTATTTGCCCGCCGCGTCGACCCGCACGGCGTCTTTGGGGATCTTTACTTTCTTCGCATCACCGATCGCCGTGATGATGCCCTCGCGGACGATCACCGTCTGATTTGTCAGGACTCGCTCACGGTCCATTGGGATAACGTTAACGCCGACGAAAGCTACCGATTGCCCCAGAGCTGCAAGCGGGAAAACAAACGAGAAAACAAAAAGGAAAGTAAAAACTGCTCTCTTCATAATCGACCTCATGTTCATTTATTCCCGGCGGCGATGCGCTCGAAATTGCCCTTCGCCGATGCTGCAAGTTGAGCTTCACCGTTTTGCTCGGCCATCTTCCATGCCTTTTCGTAGGTCTCGCGTGCAATGGTCTTTTGCCCGTGCTTCTCATACGCCTCGGCCAGACTGTCGTACACATTTGCCGAACGCGGATAACTCGCGACGTTCTTCTTAAAGACCTCGATCGCCTCCGCGATGTTTCCGCCGCGAAGCAGTTGATATCCAACCCGATTCATAAGCGCCTCGGGCAACTTGATCGTATAGCCGTACCGCTTCGAGAGATTGCCGTAATGGTTTTCAAGATCAGCGACCGAACCGTTCCCCGGCGCCGCCCACCCAGCGTAGATCTTCCGCAACCCGGCGTAATACGCCGGCAGTACCACTGAGCCGTGATTCTCGTCCGTAAAGAGCCGGAACTCGTATTCGAGATTCTTCGGTTTCGTCCGCTTCATCAGTTGCTGAAACGCGTTGTACCCCTCCATGTACGCCGGTTCGTCGCCTAGCCCGATGAACAGCGTTTTGTTCCATTCGCTACGTTTTTTGAATGCTTCCTCCGCCCGTTTTATCACGTAGTTATTATCCCAGTGCACGTTGGGGCTGGCCGCAATATAGCCGTTAAATGCGTCAGGTCGTTCGATCAGCGCGTAGACCACGAACAGCCCCGCAAGTGAATGTCCGGCGATGACACGAAAGGGCTCGGTGCGATAGTTCTTGTCGACGAACGGGACGACTTCCGTCTCGATGAACCGCAGGAATTTTTCGGCCCCGCCGGCCCCTTCACGGTCACCCGGGGTTGGCGTCATGTCTCGCAGACGATTCGTGTTTTGGATGCCGACAATTATTGCATCGGACATAACATCGCCCCACACCTGCTGTTCGACCATTCCGGCCATCATCGCGTTCTGTGGCGGGTGTGCGTCGAGCATGTAAATGACGGGAAATCTGGTTTGGGATCTTTCGTAGTTGGTCGGGACCCTGACCAGGATCGTACGGTCTTCGCCGACGGCCGTTGATTTGATGGTGTGCGGAGAATGGACGACACTCGCAACCTGCGGGGTTTGCGAGGACGCGGTCGTCAGGCCGATCAAAAACAAGCTCGAAACCAGAATTAGCCGATACATAATTTCCTCATAGTCTTTACGAATTCATCGTATTCATTAGCACGA
>JANMUW010000352.1:0-15486 GCA_031392105.1 Acidobacteriota bacterium
CCGCCCGACGGTTCCTGCAGCGGGATATAATTTGCGATCAGCGTGACAAAGCCTTCGCGGCCGGCTTCGACGCTTCGAAATGCGTATGTGTCTGTGTTGTCGGCGAAGCGGTCCATGCTGATAAGCGGCGCCTCGCCATGACTTGAGGCCATGATCGGCATTATCAACAGCGAGGCCATTAACAACGCACCTATGAATTTTTTGATTGAGTTCTTCATTATTTTCTCCCTATTTGATCGATCGAAATACCGTCCCGCGTCTTGTGTATTCCGTGGCCAGTTCTGTTTGGCAAAACTAACCACGGAATACTGAGAGCACGGAGGGCTAGTGCGTGTCGTAATTTGCCACGGGGTAATCGCCGTTCTGTCCAAACACAAACTGCGTAGTCGCGAAGTTCGACGAACGGAACACGTAGAACAATCCGTTTATCGGATCGAACGTCGAGAAGTCGGTCTTACCGTCGCCGTCGTAATCGCCCTGTGTTGTAAAGTGCGGTTTGTTTCCGAAGTTATCGGCGAGCAGGGCTCCGTCCGAGCTCCGAAGGACAAACCATGTGTACGGCGAGCCTTCGCGTACGACAGCGAAATCCGATTTGCCGTCACCGTCGTAATCACCGGGAACTACAAGATCCCCACCGAGGCCCCAACGAACCGCGTAGAATCCTTGAATGCTTCCTTGTACAAAGAAGGTCGCGGGTTCACCCGGCTGTCCGCGGTGTACTGCAAGATCGACGCGGCCGTCGCCGTCATAATCGCTCGGAGCCGCCGCATCGGAACCGAGTCCGAACTGCTCAATGCGAACGCTGCCGCCCGCGCTGTTCAGGACATACCAGACAAGTGCTCCGCCCTGTCGACGTACAACTGCGTAGTCCGTTTTGCCATCGCCGTCGTAATCGCGCGGCAGAGGTTCGTCACCCGGACTTCCCCACTGCACGATCGATACGCCTCCGTCCGAACTTCTCAGTACGTAAAACGTTCCGTCCGTCGAACGCCAAACGGAGATGTCAGTCTTGCCGTCACCGTCGTAATCGCCCGGCGTCAAAACGTCACTCTGTGCAAGTCCGAATTGCACGATCGCCGCGGTGTTGGTCGCACTCCGATGGACGTACCAAACATTCGTACTCGTCCGGAAGACCGCGTAGTCCGTCTTACCGTCACCATCAAAATCGGTCGTCGCGGTTGCCGAGCCGCTCGCCGTGCTTCGTCCGATCGCGATATCGCGTATCGCAACGCCGCCGCCGATCGGGCCTATCACCGCTGCCGCACCCGTTGTCAGACTTACGCGATACAGCGACGATGTTCCGCCGCCTGCGAGCTGAAGCGCCGCGAGCGCGGTATTGCTGCCGGAATTAATGTCAAAGCCTGCCTCGCCGGATGCGTTAACGCCGAGGCTTCCGACAGTGTTGAGCGTGCCGTTATTCGGGGGATTCTGGGTCGCAAGGATGTCGAGATTCGAATCAATATCGTAAAGCGTGGTCGTTGTCGCACCACCGAAACTGTTCGTGTAGCCCGACGCGACGATATTCGGATTCTGACCGGCGTTGGGATCGCCAGCGGCAAACGCGAGCGTTCCGTCGGTCGCGGTCAGCGTTCCATCATTCGGATTGAGACGCAGGTTTTGATCAGCGTCCGATGTCACGCGAATTCGATCCGGGACCGGATTGAAATCGAAACCGAAATTAGTCCCGGTCAATGTAAAGGCTCCTGCGGTTCCGACTTGTGTAGCCGCGGCGGTGACGGTATCGATTCGATAGAGACGGTTCGTGCTGCCAAGAGCGAATAGCTGTCCGGTCGCGGGGCGGAAGTCGATGCCAAGAACATTCTCGCCGGCCTGCAAGCCGGTGATCGCAATTGTGCTGAGGATCGTCCCAGGCCGAGCGCTATTGAAGCGGATCAGGCTATTCGCCGTCGTCACGCCGTAGATGACAAAGTTCGCGGTCGAGCCTATCTCGATGGCGAATCCGGAATAAGTCGTGAGCCCGTTTCCGATGTTGCCGACGAGAGTCGCCGCCCCGGTGGAAAGGTTGATCGAGTACAAACTCGTCAGTGGGACGTTCGTTGTTGTTAGTGCGGCAAATGCGGTTCCGTCACTCGATAAGATGTCGAAGCCGTTTGAGCTGGTCACATCTACGCCGAGAGCCCCGACGGTAACAAGCGTTCCGTTGTTCGGCGGATTCTGTGTGTAGAGCGTGTCGGTCGCGGACGAGATGTCGAAGAGTGTGGTCGTCGTCGCTCCGCTGAAACTGTTCGTGTATCCGGCGGCATCTACACCGATCGCCGCGCCGTTGATAGCGCCGTCAACTATTGCGACACCGTTCGTCGGATTGATGCGAAGGTTCTGACCCGTGTTCGAAACGATTCGAATGCGATCGACCGTCGGGTTGAAATCGAATCCGAAAGATGTGCCCGTTAGCGACACCGAAAGAGCAGCAACCAGCGTCGCCGCGGCGGTGGTTCGATTGATAACGTAGATGCGGCTTGTGCTGCCGAGTGCGTATAGCTCGCCGGTCGCCGGGCGAAAATCGATCCCGAGAATATTTTCACCGCCTTGCAAACCGGTGATCGGTCCAATTGTCGACACCGTGCCGGGCGTCGCCGTATTGAAACGCACGAGTTGATTCGCCGAACTGACGGCGAATGCATTCGCCGCGGTTTGCGCCTCCGTCTGCTGAGCAGCGAACGTTCCAAGAAATAAAAAAAGCACCGCCAGCGCAATGTGCTTTGCAAAAGACATCTTCATGAAAAAACCCTCCAGGTAATATCAGGGCGGATGACCGCCAAGAAAGAATGGCCTCGAATGTAAGCCGCAGTTTCCGAACCGGTAAGACTTGGTTCGGAATCGAAAGAACAGTGCTCTCGATTTCGTGAGCTTCGTGGGAACGGATTCACAGAGACGTAATTCTTTTTGATTAGTCCTTCGCAAACCCTGATCCTGCTCCGGCGCTTTGCCTTGCGGCCTTTGCGAGCTTTGCGTGAAATTTTTAATTCTTCGGCTCGGCAGAATTTCACGCAGAGCTCGCAAAGGCCGCAAAGAAGACCGGATCTTTGGCGTGCGATGCGTAAACTTCGGCGGTTTGATATTGTTATGTATTCGTTTTGGCTTAGAAATGAATCCAGAGAACATTAGAAATTTTTCGATAATCGCCCACATCGACCACGGTAAATCGACCCTCGCCGACCGTATTTTGCAGCTCACCGGTGCAGTTGCCGACCGCGATATGGAGGCGCAGATGCTCGATGATATGGACCTCGAGCGGGAGCGCGGCATTACGATCAAGTCGCACGCCGTGCGTCTGGACTACAAGGCGAAGGACGGCAAGCAGTACATTTTGAATCTGATCGACACGCCCGGCCACGTCGATTTTAGTTACGAGGTTTCGCGATCGCTCTCCGCATGCGAAGGTGCGCTGTTGGTCGTCGATGCGTCACAAGGCGTAGAAGCACAGACGCTCGCGAACACCTATCTCGCTATCGAGAACGACCTCGAGCTCATTCCCGTCCTAAACAAGATCGACCTTCCATCCGCCGAACCGGATCGAATAAAAGAGCAGATCGAGAACATAATCGGGCTCGACGCGAGCGAGGCCGTTCTGACATCGGCGAAGACCGGGCTCGGCGTCGAAGAAGTTCTCGAAGCGATCATCGCGAAAGTTCCACCTCCGAAAGGTGACAAGAAGGCTCCACTCAAAGCGCTGATCTTCGATAGTTGGTATGACAGCTATCGCGGCGTGATCGTTCTGTTCCGCATCATCGACGGCACGATCAAGAAAGGAACGAAGATCAAGTTCTTCAACACCGGTCGCGAGTACCTGGTCGAGACGATAGGCGTAAATCGTCCGCGCCCGACGCCGATCGGTGAGCTTGGCCCCGGCGAAGTTGGATTCCTGACGGCGTCGATCAAGACCGTCGCCGATGTTCAGATCGGTGACACGATCACCGAAGCTGCACGTCCGGTCGATAAACCGTTTCCCGGATTTCAGGAAGTGAAGCCGATGGTCTTCGCCGGGCTTTATCCGATCGACTCGGCGCAATACGAAGATCTGCGCGATGCGATGGAGAAGCTGCGTCTGAACGACGCGTCGTTTTTCTTCGAACCTGAATCATCGACGGCACTCGGTTTCGGATTCCGCTGCGGGTTTCTCGGATTGCTGCACATGGAGATCATCCAGGAGCGGCTCGAACGCGAATTCAATCTCGAGCTGATCACGACCGCCCCGGGCGTTCGCTATCGCGTGACGACGACCGACGGCGTCACCGAAGAGATCGATTCCCCGTCGAAGATGCCCGACGTCGGACGCATAACGAAGATCGAGGAACCTTTCATCGAAGCGACGATCCTGACGAACGACACATTTCTCGGCGGGATCCTGCCGCTGCTCGACGAAAAGCGCGGGGTGCAGAAAAAGTTCGAGTACGTTACGAAAGACCGCGTGATGCTCGTCTATGAGCTGCCGCTGAACGAGATCGTCCTCGATTTTTACGATCGCCTAAAATCAGTTTCGCGCGGCTACGCATCGCTCGACTATCATCTCTCAGGGTATCAGGCGAGCAGACTCGTGAAGCTCGACATTCTCGTATCGGGCGAACCGGTCGATGCACTCTCGTTGATCCTGCACACCGACACCGCCACATCTAAAGGCCGCCTTCTCACCGCGAAGATGAAAGAGCTAATCCCGCGCCAGATGTTCGAAGTCGCGATCCAGGCCGCCATCGGCAACAAGGTCATCGCCCGCGAAACCGTCAAAGCGATGGGCAAGAACGTCATCGCCAAATGCTACGGCGGAGACATCTCGCGCAAACGCAAGCTTCTTGAAAAACAGAAAGAAGGAAAGAAGCGGATGAAGAAAGTCGGGCGAGTAGAAATTCCGCAGGAAGCTTTTTTGGCAGTATTGAAAGTGAATGAGAGTTAGTTTGTTCCCCAGTGGGATGAGCGGAAAGGCTTTGTCTTGCTATCGAGTCTGGACAATTTCTTCGCGGCTCTGCCGCAACGCACTGCGGCGAGGCTTGCCTCGCCGGACACGCCCCAACAAGCTCGAGGCTATGCCTCGTTCATCTTCGCCAACAAATCTTATCGATATCAATCTCAAGCGGCTCATCCGCCAGCGGTCGTTTATGCCAGATCCTGGCACTCGACCATCGCCAGTCATTCTGATGCTCAACCAAGCCGGCTCGAACCGGATTCAAATGGGTGTACTGGATCCGTTGCCTCAGCATTTCCTCATTCCATAACAACCGCGTGTCGGGATGATGCTGCCAAAGGGAATATTTGTATCCCTTCGCTTGTTCGGCAATTCGCAGCTTCGCGAGCGACTGCGGAGCATTTTTTTTCAGATGATCGATGACCCTTCGGCTAATAATTCCGTTTACGAAGCGATGAATGTCTTTGGAGGTTCGGCTGCTATCAGTGACGAGATGAAGATGGTCGGGCATGATGACATACGCGAAGATGAGAAATCCTCCAGAACGCCTTGCTTCAGCGAGAGCATTGCATGCGATTTGAGCGATTGTCGGGGTACGGAAAATGGGAAGGCGGTCCTTTGCGACCGACGTTAGATAGAACGCGGGGGAGTCTTTACTAACTACGAACATATGGGAGGCGTAGCCTCCCAGAATTTAATTTAGATTGCCCGGCGAGGCAAGCCTCGCCGCAGTGCGTTGCGGCAAGCCGCGGAGAAGACTCGAGCTGCAAACTCCTCTCATCGGGCGGCACAGCCGCGACTCAATGTGTCAGCGCCCAGGCGCTGTGAAAGATCACGAACGCCGCGAACATCGAGACCCAGAAGGAAACGCTATAAAAAATCTTGCGCAGCCTGAAAACCATGGCATACCTCCCGCGGACGGTATGCTCCGGAATGCGAGCGACCGCCCCTTGCCTAATCTAAAAGTCTTTAGATATAGGAAAGAGTCAATCTGACCGAATGTCCAGAAAATTGCGGGCTGCGAAACGCGACAAAAGTGGGAGAACTTCAGCGCCTATTCTTTTTCTCTGGCAAAGCAAGTCGTCGCTTCACCATCCTGCAAACAAAGCAACTGACGGCCGTACTCGTCTTTCTTCCTTTCAAACTCGAGCGACTTCCTCGTCGGAGCTTTCGTCGTTTCCTTGTTCCCGCTCGCCGCGCATGAATTCGTGGATTTCCAAAAATCCTTTGCAGGGTTCAGATATAGTGTCGAGCCGTCAACGCTATACTTGCCCGTGATCTGGTTGAACAAAGTGTTATTGCAGTTGTACATGTTCATCTCCATGTAGCCGATGAATTCGTAACTGCCGTTCGGGAGAAATTTGTATGTGAAAATGTGACTTCGCCCCGAACGCGTCACGCCGGTTACCTGGTTCTGGTAGCCAATGGAACCGACGCTTCCGTCCTTCCAACTACCCGTGATATCTGATGATTGCCCGAATGCCGAATAAGCCTGGACGGCGATAAGTACTCCGAAGATCGCCAGCCCGATCGCAATGGATGATATTTTTCTCATAATGAAAACTCCGTATGATATTGCGGGATATGTCCCGCAACTATTACGCGAAGTTCCTGAGAAAAATGTATCGCGGGCAGGACTGACTGACTACCCGATCTCCTTCATCACCTTCATCTCAACAGTCGATCGGATCTCGTTCAGATGCTCTGCGGAATCCGCTTCAAACCGCAGGACGAGGATCGCCTGGGTATTGGAAGCTCGTACCAGGCCCCATCCATGTTCGAAGAGGATCCGCGCTCCATCGATCGTAATGACCTCGTTCGTCGCGGCGAAGTGTTTCGCGATCGTGGCAACCACCTCGAACTTGCGATCGTCGGGGCAATCGATGCGAAGCTCGGGTGTCGAGAAAGTCGGCGGAATATCGGCAAGAAGCTCCGAGAGTTTTTTATCCGTTTTTGAAAGGATCTCAAGCACGCGTGCTCCAGCGTAAGTTGCGTCGTCGAAACCATAGAAGCGGTCGGCGAAAAAGATGTGGCCACTCATCTCGCCGGCGAGCGCTGCATTCGTCTCTTTCATCTTTGCTTTGATGAGCGAGTGCCCCGCCTTCCACATGATCGCGGTCCCGCCGTGATTTTCGATATCGTCGAAAAGATTTTGCGAGCACTTAACTTCGGCGATGATAGTCGCACCGGGATTTGTAGCCAGTATCGAGCGCGATAACAGGATCATAAGTTCATCGCCCCAGATTATTCGCCCGGTTTCATCTACGACACCGAGGCGATCACCATCACCGTCGAACGCAAGGCCGACGTCGGCATTGTTTTCTTGGACGGCGCGAATTGTGTCCATTAGATTCTCGGTGACTGTCGGATCGGGATGATGATTCGGGAAATCGGAATCGGGCTCGATGAAAAGTTTTATCATCTCAACACCCAACGCCTCGTAGACCGGAACCGCAGTTACGCCGCCCATCCCGTTGCCGGCATCGACAACAATTTTGAGCTTCTTTTTTGCGTCTTCGCGGCTTTGCGGGAACGCAATCTTTGAAACGATGTCGCGACAGTAATCATCAATCACTTCGATCGATTCGACCGAACCTTTCCCCTGGGTGAACTCGCCCCGAAGCGCGATCTCCTTGATCTCCTGGATCTGCGATCCGAAAAGCGTAGATTTTCCAAGACAGATCTTGAAGCCGTTATGATCCGGCGGATTATGCGAACCAGTGATCATCACACCGCCGTCGACGTCTTTGGTGAAGACCGAGTGATACAGGACCGGAGTCGGAACCATGCCAATGAGAACGACATCCAGGCCGCAGTCGTTGAATCCGCGAGTAAGCAATTGGCAAAACCCCGGCGAGCTTTTCCGCGCGTCATAACCGATGGCGATCCGTTTTGTCCCGTTCCGGGCGAAGAACGTTCCGATCGCGCGGCCAAGCGTGGCAACAGTTTCGTCCGTGAGGTGTTCCCCCACGATGCCCCGAATGTCGTATTCCCTGAAGATATTTGTGTTCACGTTCTTTAGAAAGCCATAACCGGTTCGCCAAATCAAATGCGGAATGCGGCGTGCGGAATGCGGAATTGCTCGATGAATTGGTCGAAGTTGTCATCTTAGTCCCAGATTATTCGAATTCCGCATTCCGCACTCCGGATTCCGCATTGAAAAAAGCGTTTGATATACTCTCCAGTTACCCCGGGTGGGCAACAATCGCCCCATCTGAGGCATCGAAAAACATGCGTCTGCTAATAGAAAATCCCTCGACATTTATGAACAGTTTATTTCGTGTCATTTTATTTCCGGTTATTCTAGCGATGTTCGCATTTGGCGGTACTTTGCTGGCGCAGACACCGAGGCCGACGCCGACACCGACGCCCGATGACGATGGCGGTCAGCTCAAGACGTTCGAGGTCCGGCTTCCGGTGACTGTGACCTTGAAGAAGGATCTCGTCACCGGACTCAGCCGCGGAGATTTTGCCGTGTTTGAAGACGGGGTTCAGCAGGAGGTCACGTTTTTCACCGACGAGAAAAACAATCCTGCGGTATATGTCGGTGTGTTAATGGACACATCACCCTCGGCCGCCGGTAAACTGGGATTCTCGAAAGAGGCGGCGATAAATTTTATTCACACCGTAACGCGGCTCCGCAAGGATAAGGCGGCGTTCATGACATTCGATAACGAGATCATGCTCCGCCAGGATTTCACCGACAAACTCGACCTGTTGCAGAAAGCGGTCGACAACGTCAAGAAGCCAGGATCGCAAACTGCTCTGTACGACGCAGTGTGGCAGTTCTCGGATGAAAAGCTTCGCAATGTCGCCGGCCGGCGCGTGATCGTGATCATCACAGATGGCGACGACACGTTCAGCCGCGCAAAGCTCGAGGACGCGATCGACATCGCGCAGCGAACCGAGACGACGATCTTCGGTATCTCGACAAAGGCGGGCTTTCTCGGATCGGTGCCGGGCGTCGAAGCCGGGACGGTGAAGGACAAGGGCGACAAATTTCTCACTCGTCTTTGTGAAGAGACTGGCGGCCAGGCATTTTTCACCGGCGACATGCTCGAGCTCGAACGGGCCTTCAAGAAGATATCTCAAGAACTTCGGTCACAATACATCATCACCTACAGGCCGGCGAATCAAAATTACGACGGCCGTGAGAGAAAGATCGAAGTTCGATTTACCGATCCGTCAAAGACGGACAAATACAAACTGCGCACGAAAGCGAGCTATCGGGCGGTGAAGGATAGCTTGAAATAGCACGAGGGAGTTTTAGATGTACAAGAGAAGCGGGATATTTGCATTGTTGGTGTTAGTTGGACTGGCTGCGTTCGTGACTTTCGGTAACGAGTTTGCGGGCGCGCAGCAGACCGAACCTAAATCCCCCGCCGCAGCCACCCCGACGCCGCCGATCGTTGAAGAGGATGTGGTCGAAAAAGTCGAAACGGAATCAGTCAACGTGCTGTTCACAGCGCAGGACCGCAATCGCAAACTTATCCTGACTCTCAAACCCGAGGACGTTCGCATTCTCGAGAACGGACAGGTGCAAACCGTGTCCTCATTCTCAAAACAGATCGATCTTCCGCTCAGCCTCGCGATCCTGATCGATACGAGTATTTCTCAACAGCGAACGCTACCCGAGGAAAAGGCCGCGGCGATTTCTTTCCTCGAGTCTGTCATAAGGCCGGCGAAAGATGAGGTTTCGGTTGTTTCGTTTACGGGCGAATCCACGCTCGAGCAGGGAATGACCAACAATCTGACCCGACTTCGGCGAGCGATCGATCGCGTAGAATTCATTCCGCCATCGGGATATCTTGGTGGAGGCGTAGTTGCAAACGGCGGAAGTGTTCCCGGAACACCGCCCGCCTCGGGAACCAATCAACAGATACAAGGCTCGACCGCTATCTGGGATTCGATCTGGGTCACATCATCCGACGTCCTCGGACCGGCACCTGAAAAGACGCGGCGCGCCATCATCCTGCTTTCGGACGGCTACGACACGTTCAGCAAGAAGAAATTGGATGAGGCGGTTCAAGCCGCACAGCGTGCCGAAGCCGTCATTTACTCGATCGGTATCGGCGACAATTTTTACGATGGGGTTGACGAAAGCTCGCTGAAAAAGATCTCGGAACGCACAGGCGGCAGGGCATACTTTCCGAGCGACGAGACAGAGTTGCGTCAGGCCTTCAAGCAGATCCAGGAGGAGATGCGTTCGCAGTATTTGATCGCGTATGAACCAACCAACCGGGCTTTGGACGGTTCATACCGGAAGATCGAGATCCAGCTTGCGAATCCCGATCTGGAAAAGCAAAAGGTCCGCGTGTCGCACCGACAGGGATATTTTGCGAAGGCGTCGAAATAATCTGGAAAAGTGAAAGGGTGAAAAAGTGAAAGAGTTAAGATGCTCCTTTTCACCTTTTCACCCTTTCACCCTTTCACTACGGCGTATTCAGCCACCACTGATTTCCCCACTTATCGAGCACGCCTGCGGCACGGCCGTAACCTCGGTCGCCCGGCTCCTGAATTTCGGTCGCCCCGTTTGCGATCGCCTTCGCGTAGAGCCCATCGACATCATCGACGACCACGAACATTCCGCATGTAGATGGTTTCCATTCGCTGCCCGCCTGGCCGAACATGATCGTCCCGCCGTTGATGCTGTACTCGCAGTGCATCGCTGAACCATCTTCCGAGTTCACGCGAAGCTTCTCCTCAGCATTGAAAACCGCCGTGATAAATTTGATAAACGCTTCGGCATCGCTGGCGATAATGTATGGCATTACCGGTGAGTAGTGTTCAGGCATATTCATTTGCATACTTGCTCCTTTAGAAAATTCTTATCGACCGGTGTGATGTGGCTGAGCACGCACAGCCACTCGCCGTCACGCTTGACGAAGACGTCGGACGTCCATTCGTCGGCGTCGAACTGCTGGCCGCCAAAATGTGCCGTGTTCGTTACGCGAATCGACATGACCGCTGTGTCGCCGTATTGCTGAACCCGAGCGTCGCTCGCCATCTCAAACGCGCTGTGTGTAAGCGCACCGGATTGGACGAAAGAAAGGAATTGCTGTTTCGTCGAAATGCCGCGTTCCGAGACGATCACCCAGTCGTCCGCCATAAAACTGCCGATCCGCGACGCGTCGTTCGCGACCATCGCCTCGGCCCATCTGCTTCCAAACTCGATCAGCTCCCGCGTGATCGCGTCGTGTTGTTTAGTCGTTGAGTTTTCCATAATTGATTTCAAGTTATCCGCAAGCAATATACCGCGCCGTATGGAAGGTTAATTGGAAAAAAGCGACATCTACTTTTATTTGTTTCTGATTTCTAGTTTCTTGTTTCTAATTTTTTTTTCATGGGCTTCCTCGGTCGGTCTTGTTCGTGTTGCTTCGTCTGCATTCTTGGTTCCAGTCCGTAACGCTGATGAACTGGAACCACCAACTCACACGAAGGCACACGAAAATTGGAATCGCTGAGCAGACGGAAGACACAGAGAAATCCGAAACCAGGAAACACGAAACCAGAACCTAGAAATCGGCCGAAATGCCGTCAAGGGTTCATGTACTGAGTGCCCTCGGCGGTCTCCCAGAAATACTCTTTCGGTGTGTAGCCTGAGAACTGGCGGAATTCGTTGATGAAGTGTGATTGGTCGTAGTAGCCGCATGCGTAGGCGATTTCGGTCAGATCGCGCACGCCTGCGAGCTTGTGCTGTGTCGCCGCTTGAAAACGAACCACACGCGAATAGAGCTTCGGATTCAAACCGGCGAATTCCTTGAATTTTCGTTCGAACTGTCGCGTTGAAAGCTGATGTTCGCGGGCAAGCTCCGAAATTCGAACGTCCCCGGCGGCACCGAGGACAAGATCGATCGCGCGGTAGATCGGGGGAAGCTCTCGGGTCGATAACCGCAGTTTGCGCCCCAGAAAGTTGCTGGCTATTTTAACCCGTGTCTCGTTGTCTGGAGCTTCACTGATCTGTTCCTCAAGCAAATTTCCTTCGCCGCCGAAGACTGATCGAAGGTCGGGCGAGATGTTTGTGAAATCGTACGCCGGGAACGAAAAAAGACGCGGGATCGCGTACGGATAGAGATAGGCCCCGAAGATGCCAAAGCTGTTCCCGGTGGAGAATCGCCGGAACGCCGTCGACTGCGCCTGGATGCTCGCGACCGGAGAATGCGTTCTCTTTCCTTCTGCGTCGATCTCATCGAACGACGCCCGGTAATGAAATACGATCTCAACGCAGCCGTCCGCCATCGAGCGATGAACGAATTCCTCACCGGGTGATACGTCCGCCTCTAGCGCCCAAAAGAATCGAACATAGGGCGCCAACTCGGGCGATGGTGCGAAGGTTTGATACAGCATCTACAAACTCACGGGACTCGACAGATTCGCTAGACTCTTAGTACGGGAAGATCTCGATCTTTCGCATCTGCCCGTCTTTCATTCTGACAACCCAGATCGCGCCATGCTCCGCATCGTCCAGATTCTTGAACAGCTCTTTCTTCCCAAGAAGATTCACGAGACCCGGGATAGTGTTGCTGTGGCCGACAACCATGAATCGCTTCGTCGTGCTTTTCATCATCGTGTCGATCAGCTCCGCAGGTTTCTTAGGATCGTAAGTCTCTACTTTGAGCTTCCGCCTCGCCGCGATCGGCGCCGCCGTGTCGCGCGTACGCTTGAAATCAGTCGAGTAGATCGCACCGGGGTTATATTTTTTTACGATCTTAGCCAAACGCTCGGCGCGTTGCTTACCCGCGTCGGTCAGTTCGGGATCCTGACTGGCGTCAACCTTCTCGGCGTGGCGGACGAGGATGATGGTCTTCTTCTGCGCGGCGACAGAACTTACGCATAACAATGCGATGAACATCCACGCGGCGATCTCGAGTGAAAGTTTAATCATAAGCCTGGCTTCGATGTCTGATAGTAATAATCTCAACACGAATCTCTCGATCGAGGATGGAGTATATTACGCGATACTCGCCCACGCGAATTTCGATAACTCGTGGATCCATTAGACAACGAATATTACTCTGCGATCTCTGCGATCTCTGCGTGAAACAATCTTTTCTCACGCAAAGCTCGCAGAGTTCGCAGAGAAAACCTTAAACGAACATCTTCCCCGGATTCAGAATCCCATTCGGGTCGAAGACCTTCTTGATCCCCTTCATAACCTCGAGCGTCGGTTTGTCGATCGCGTAATGCATGTACTGCGATTTCACATAGCCGATGCCGTGTTCGCCCGAAATCGTGCCGCCGAGATCGACAGAGAGCTGAAAGGTTTCGGATACGCATTGACGTGCCCGGGCGATCGCATCTGCGTCGTCCCGATCGACGACGAAGTTCACGTGAATATTCCCATCGCCCGCGTGGCCAAAGTTCGCGACGAACGTGTTGTGCTTTCGGCCGATCTCTTCTATCTTCGCCACAAGCTCGGGCACTTTTGATCGCGGAACGACGACGTCTTCGTTGATCTTTAGCGTTCCGTACTTCATCAACGATGGCGAGATCGCACGCCGAACATCCCACAGCTTGTCTTCCTCTTCTCTTGTTTTGGCTCGAAGTATATCGAAGCCGCCGTTCTCCCCGATGATCCGTTCGATCATCACGGCGTTGCGCTCGACTTCTTCCTTCGAACCGTCAACGGCGACCAGCAATATTGCCTCAGCTTCTTTCGAAAGCCCGAACGCAAAGTTTTCTTCGACCGCCGCGACGCAATATTTGTCGAGGACTTCCATCGCCATCGGCAGCAATCCTTCGGGCGTAAATTTCGTCAAAACTTTGCACGCGGCTTCCATCGAATGAAAGTTTGCACGGACGGTCGACGTCGCTTCTGGCATCGGCAAAAGCTTCAGCGTCGCTTCGGTGATGATGCCGAGCATTCCTTCGGATCCACACATCAGTCCGGTGAGATCGAAACCGACAACATTCTTCACTGTCTTGCCGCCGGTGCGGATGATCTCGCCCGTCGCCGTCACGACTTCCAAACCGAGCACATGATGTTTTGTCACACCGTACTTCGGCGTTCGCATACCGCCGGCGTTCTCCGCGATGTTCCCGCCGATAAACGAATCTTTGTAGCTAGCCGGATCAGGCGCAAAGAGCAATCCTTGTTCGGCGACAGCTTGTTGCAGCTCAAAGGTTGTGAGACCCGGCTGGCAGATAACGTAAAGATCGTCGGCGCTGATCTCGATGACCTTTTTCATCCGATCGGTTCCGATGACGATGCCGCCGTCGACCGGCACCGCGCCACCGGTGTACCCAACGCCGCCGCCGCGCGCTGTCACTGGGAAAAGGTATTCGTTCGCGAGCTTGAGGATCTCGACCATCTGCGCGGTCGATTCGGGAAAGACTACGGCCTCGGGGGGAAATTTCTCTTTAACAGCGTCGGCGCCGTATGGCTCGACTTTATCGGGATCAACGAGGACATTCTCATCGCCGACGATCTCACGGAGTTTCGCGAGAACTTCCGGATTCGACGCAGTAGTTGTCGCGCGGCCTTTTGAATTGAAGTGAATGGATTTGAACATCTCTCTTCGAGTCTAGTGAGTCTAGCGAGTCTGTCGAGTCTGTCGAGTCTAGTGAGTCTAGCGAGTCTGTCGAGTCTAGTGAGTCTAGCGAGTCTGTCGAGTCTAGCGAGTCTGTCGAGTCGGTTGCTGCGTACGGCCTGAAAGCTCAATGGACTCGCTAGACTCGACAGACTCACTAGACTCACTAGACTCAAAAGTCACCCGCCAGCCCAAACGTCTCGTAGCGAACCTGGTCGCTTAAACTCTGCAGAATGTAGAACACCCTCTGCCCATTTACCGCACGAGTGATGGCCGGGTCCGTCTTCCCGTCGCCGTCGTAATCACCGAGCTTTACCACGTCGCTAGAAAGTCCCCAATGAATCACGTACATTTGCGAGTCTGAGCTGCGACGGACGTAGAACGCACGCTGCCCGCCTTCATTCCGAATCACAAGGATGTCGGGAACGGCGTCGCCATCGAAGTCGATCCTGCCGGTGAAGAACGCGTCGCTGGACAAGCCCCAATGCGTAACGCGCATCTGGCCATTGGTGCTGAGTCGCGTGTACCACATCCGAAGCCCGTTCTCGGCTCGGGCGATCGTCAGGTCGGCTTTGTTGTCCCGGTCAAAATCGTTTGCTGCCGGCACGTCACCGCTGATCCCCCAATACTCCTGTTGATAAGTGCCGTCGGAGCTTCTGAGAATGTGCCACACGCCGGCGCGAAACACCGCGATATCCATTGCCCCGTCGCCGTCATAATCAGCAGCAGCGAAAAAGTCACCGAGCGACGACGAACCCCAACGGGTCTCCTCGAGAATATCTGTTGTCGAAGGCAATATGCGCCAGAGGATCTCGGCGTTGTAACGCGCGGTCGAAAAATCCGAGCGTCCGTCGCCGTCGAAATCCACCGTCAAGGAAACAGAGTCACCGGGTTCACCGAGGGCTTCTACGCGGAGCTCGCCGTCTGCACTTTGAATCGCATAGAAGGTATTTGTCGAAGTCCGGTAGACCTGCAGGTCCGACCTCCCGTCCCCATCGTAATCGTTGTACGTTCCGCTCGTCAGATGAAACTGCCCCC
>JANMUW010000396.1:0-3450 GCA_031392105.1 Acidobacteriota bacterium
CAGCAGCGGACGCCGCAGCCCACGCGCTCGAGAATCCCTTTGTGCAGGATCGGCTGTCATTTCTTGAGCATCCGGTCGCCGTAACTCTCGTTCTGGTCTCGCTTCTCGGCGTAGTCTTTTTGAAAGGGTTCAAAGAGGCGATCGGAATAGCCGTCACCTTGGTCGCGGTTTACCTTTTTCTAAACGTGATCACAATCGGACGGGCGCTTTACGAAGTCGCGACCCATCCCGATCTACTTGGAAATTGGGAAACCGCGCTATTTGCGACAAAGACATCGGGCGGCGTAGGCGGGATCGTCGCGATAGTCGGATTGTCGCTTCTTGTGTTCCCGAAACTCGCACTCGGGCTTTCGGGTTTTGAGACTGGCGTCGCCGTGATGCCGCTCGTCAAAAGCCCGAACCGGATCGAGAACACGCGAAAGATGCTCATGACTGCCGCTCTGATCATGAGCGTCATGCTTATCGCGAGCAGTTTCGTGACGAGCGTACTTATTCCATCCGCAGAATTTTGCCCGCGTGTTAACTGTGGGAACGCGATCGAGCGCGACGAACTCGCTGACGCATCTCCGGCGTGCGCGTGTACGGAGATTGATACAGCCATCGGTGCAGTTCGCGAACCCGGCAAAGCCAACGGCCGAGCACTCGCGTTTATTGCGCACAGGTATTTCGGCGAAGTGTTTGGGACACTTTACGATCTCAGTACGATTCTGATTCTTTGGTTCGCCGGAGCGTCGGCTATGGCGGGACTTTTGAATATCGTTCCTCGTTACCTACCGAGATACGGAATGGCGCCGGAATGGGCTCGAGCAACGCGGCCGCTCGTTTTGGTCTTTATCGGAATCTGTTTCGCGGTGACGATCATCTTCGACGCAGATGTCGATGCACAGGGCGGAGCATACGCGACCGGTGTATTGGTGCTGATGTCCTCTGCCGCGATCGCGGTGACGATCTCGGCCTGGCGCGATCGAAACAAGTGGCGGTACGTGTACGGAGCGATAGCACTCGTTTTTATTTACACGACGATCACGAATATGGTCGAGCGGCCGGATGGGATCAAGATCGCGTCGTTCTTCATTTTTGCGATCATCGCAGCCTCATTTATTTCGCGCGTAATGCGATCGACCGAGATCAGGATCGACAAGATCGAACTGGATGAGACAGCACGGGCTTTCATCCGCGACTTAAGTGCGGAAGGTGAGATCCGAATCGTGACTAACCGGCGCGAAACGGGCGACGCAACCGAATACCGATATAAGGAACACGAGAAGCGTATCGACAATCACATTCCGTCGACGGACCCGATCGTGTTTTATGAGATCGAGACGGGTGATGCGTCGGAATTCAAGGGGCGGCTGAAAATATGCGGGACGGATATCGAGGGCTACAAGATACTTCGCACACAGGCTCCTGCCGTACCGAACGCGATAGCTGCGTTTCTTATTTACCTTCGCGATGAGACGGGAAAGATCCCGCACGTGTATTTCGGATGGAGCGAAGGAAATCCCATCATGTACCTTGCTAGATACATTTTGTTTGGTGAAGGCGACACGGCGCCGGTAACGCGTGAGATCTTGCGTCAGGCCGAACCAGATCCCGAGATGCGACCGAATGTGCACGTCGGGGGATAGTGCTAAACGGTAAGCGTTAAATGGTAAGTGAAGGGACGCCTCGCGAACTTACCACTTACCGTTTACAACTTACAGCTAACCTTTTCCGTTGCCGTTAAGTATCGACGGGTTCATTTCAAGGAAGCACGAACGGCAAAAGACGGGGCGGCCTTGCGATGGGTAAAACGGCACCGTCGTTGTCTCACCGCATTTCGCACAGTTGACCGCGACTTCGATTCGCTGCCGCACGCCCGAAGCCTGAGCAGCAGCTATAGCCGCCAGCCGTTCGTTCTTCGCTTGCTTACATTCCTTGCAACGCTTGGGTGGATTCTGAAGTTTCTTATCGCGGAAAAAGGCTTGTTCTCCGACAGTCCAAATGAAATTGATACCGCAGTCGATGCAGAGGATCGGCTTATCGTCAAATTCTGAGGCGTCGGTGAGAGCGGTCTCCGATGCGGATTCAATCTCTGTTATTTCGCTTTCGGACATCACGGAACCCTCCTTGTCGTGCTATCGACACGCCGGTTTTTTGATTCAGCGCACGTGTTATGACGCTTCATCGGGGGCTTGATCAATCGCTCGCGATCATGAATTCAAAGTTCGATAAAGCAAATACTTTATAGTAAATTCATTGGGTAGAACTTACTTGAGTTGAACGTTGTTCCTGATTGGGTGCGATTCGACCTTATTACTTCTAGGCTTGCACTGTCAAGCCCCAACAGGCGTCTCGAATTATATATCATCCGCAAGCAATTTATAAAGAAAATATGAGAGTTCTGGTGATCGGTTCGGGAGGGCGCGAGCATGCTCTTTGCTATGCATTCGCACGGAGCATCCGGGTTGCGAAACTGTTTTGCGCACCCGGAAACGCTGGGATCGCGCAGCTCGCGGAATGCGTTCCGATCAAACACGACGACATCAAAGGTCTCGCTGATCTGGCGGAGCGGGAAAATATTGACCTGACTTTCGTAGGTGGAGAGACGCCGCTTGCGCTTGGGGTCGTCGATGAGTTTGAAAAGCGGTCGTTGAAGATCGTCGGTGCGTCATACGGCGCCGCGCGGCTCGAGGCGAGCAAAGCGTTTGCGAAGGATTTTATGTTGCGTCACGCGATACCGACAGCGGCGTTCCGTACGGCACATTCGCCCGCAGAAGCGATCGAGGTTTTGGAGTCGGGTCATTTCGGCGAGGTGGATGCACCCGTCGTTGTGAAAGCGGACGGCCTCGCAGCCGGGAAAGGAGTAGTCGTGGCCGCGAATCGGGCCGATGCGGTCGACGCGTGTCTTGAGTTGGCGGCGCTTGTCGGTTCCGATGCGGCGGAAAAGATCGTGCTCGAAGAGTTTCTCAAGGGCAAGGAAGTTTCGCTGCTGATGTTCGCCGATGGAAACGATTATGCGCTTATGCCTCCGGTACGTGATCACAAACGCGTCGGTGAAGGTGACACCGGTCCTAACACCGGTGGGATGGGTACGATCACCGACGCCCATCTACTTACGTCGTCACAGAGCCAACAGATCATAAAGGAGATCATCGAGCCGACTCTCGCCGGATGCATTGCCGAAGGATTTCGTTTTCGCGGGATCCTGTTTCTCGGATTGATGATGACCCAGAGCGGCCCCAAGCTGCTCGAATACAACGTGCGATTCGGCGATCCGGAAACACAGTCGATACTTGTGCGATTGAAAAGCGACCTGGTTGAGATTTGCGAAGCGATGCTTCTTGGTAATCTCGCTGAGACGAAGATCGAGTGGCGTAGCGGTAACTCTGCGTGCGTCGTGTTAGCCGCCGAAGGCTATCCGCAGAAACCCCGGACCGGCGACGTCATCATGGGACTCGAAGATGCGGG
>JANMUW010000403.1:0-3396 GCA_031392105.1 Acidobacteriota bacterium
CGATCCAGCAATTTAATCGCGTCGTGACGCTCGACGGGAATAACGTTGCCGGGCTCTTCAATCTTGGCTCAGCACAGTTTGCGAGCGGTGATAAGAAGGGTGCGAAGAAAACGCAGGAGCGGCTAAAGAAGCTCAACCCGAATCTGGCGGTTCAACTCGACAGTATTCTAAGCGGAAAAGCCGTTATCGATGAGACCAAGCGAAAGATCGAGAACAAGGTTCCGAAGGTGCCGAAACTTCCGTTCTAAAAATTCGTTCATACTGACCGGAACGGCGGACGCATGCATGAGAATGCTTGCGTCCGCTTCGTGCATTAGTGCTATAATCTGCCGTCCATTTCAAAAACAACGTCTCCGAGCGACTGTCAAGACGCCTTCATTGACGAGTTTTTTTCACCGATCCAGGGAATTTCCTATTTCGAGCAAAGACCGTGGTTTTCACCGTCCGCGGCTTGCGTCCTCAAGCAAGACTACATAGGAGAATTGTATGAAAGAAGTATCTACCGATTCTGAGAATTCTACTGCCAACGAAGCGTCAGAAGGCGTCAGCCGTCGCCGGTTTATCGGAAGTCTCGGCGCTACAGCAGCCGGAGCGGTTGCTCTGGGCGCGATCGCGCCTGCTGCCGACAACTCTGCCAGTGTTACCGCACAGAATGCGGCGGCGGGAAATTCGTTTTACCAACAGCGGGCCCAGGCAGCTTTTAAATTTCGCACCGATTGCGCGAAAGACAATTTTCAATCTCTTCCACGGGCATTCGCCCGGCCGAATAACGGCGACGAAGAACTCTACCCGAATCGGATCGGTAATTATTCAAAGGCCCTCGCTCACCAAGCCAATGGCGAGGTAGTTCCCGCAGCGTATGATTCGATGCTCAATGCAATTCGCACTGGAGATCCTGCGGCGTTCGAACAGATCCAAATGGGCGGGACAGTGAAGCTCACGAGTCCGCAGGCGGGTTACGCATTCGATCTCGAGGGTCCGGACGCGTTCAGCACGGTGCAGCCGCCTGCACCGGCGTTCGCAAGCCGGGAGATCGCCGCCGAGATATCCGAGAACTACTGGATGGCCCTCTTGCGCGATGTCCCATTCACCGACTATCCCTCGAATCCGATCGCCGCCGCGGCAGCCGCCGATCTGACTCTTTATGGTAACGACTTTAAAGGTGCAAAGAATGGCAGCGGCCAGGTGACACCGAATCTACTTTTCCGTGGAGTTACGCCAGGCGATAAGGCCGGTCCGCTGATGTCGCAGTTCTGGTATCATCCATGCCATTTCGGTTCGAACGAGATCAACCAAAAGATCACAACCGCGATGCCCGGGATAAACTTCATGACGGACTTCGCCACTTGGCTGTCGATCCAGAATGGCGTGCCTCCCGCGTCCGGCCAGATATTCGACCCAGTTCACCGCTATATGCGAAATGGTCGCGACATTGGCCAATGGGTACATATCGACGTCCTCTTCCAGGGCTACTTCCAGGCGTTTTTGATCATCGCCGGAATGGGGGTTCCGTTCGACAACGGAAATCCCTACAAGAACTCAGTGACGCAGGCAGGGTTCGCAACATTTGGCGGCCCGCACGTCGCGACGCTGCTTTGCGAAGTTTCTACTCGAGCGCTCCACGCCGTTTGGAATCAAAAATGGGTTGTCCATCGACGACTGCGCCCTGAAGTTTTTGCAGAGCGCGTCGATCGCACGGCTCATCATGCAGCGGGCTATCCGGTGCACGCGGAGATCTTGAATTCGGTTAGTTCTGCCTCACGTCTCGGCGGGTATCTGCCCGCGGGTAACGCACTGCTGCCGATGGCGTTTCCGGAAGGATGCCCGACACATCCGGCATACGGTGCCGGCCATGCGACAGTCGCCGGAGCCTGCGTCACGATCCTTAAGGCTTGGTTCCAGGAGTCTTTCGTAATTCCAAACCCCGTCGTGCCTGATCCCACCGGACAAGTGCTTGTACCATACGTAGGTGATTCGCTTACGGTTGGCGGCGAATTGAACAAGATCGCATCCAACGTCGCGAACGGCCGTAATATCGCGGGAGTGCATTGGCGCTCTGACGCTAACGAATCGCTAAAGCTTGGTGAAGCGATCGCCATCGGCATTTTGAAAGACCAGAAGCTGAGCTATAACGAGTCGTTTAGCGGATTCACATTGACGAAGTTCGATGGGACGACGGTAGTGATTTAAGCCAAGTATTTTGCGTACTTGTTGCTTCGGGGCCTCTCCGAAATCGAAAGATTCGCGGTCGAGGCCCGACTAGCATACTAACCCGGGAAGGTTATTTTCTATTCAAAGCTTCTTTCAAGTGCGGCTCGTAATCCGCTTTAAGCGATGGATCCATTTGAAGCGCTTTACGCAGATCGGCGACAGCTTCCGGTTTTTTTCCAAGCTCGAGTAACGCGACGCCACGTGCGGCATAAGCCTGGGCGTTTTCCGGCTGAAGCTCGATGACCCTCGTGTAATCGTGCACCGCCCTTGATTTGTCCATCTGCTCGAGAGCTCCGGCCCGATTCATCAAGACAATTACGCTCTTCGGCGCAATCTCGAGCGCCTTTGAATAATCAGCAACAGCTCCGGAATAATCCTCGAGGGATTGTTTTGCCGTCCCACGACCGGTGATGGCTTCAAGACTACCCGGAATGATCGTGAGTGATTTCTCGTAATCCGCAAGAGCTTCCTTTGCCTTACCCTTCGACATCAATGCGTTCCCACGATTGTTGTACGACATCGCGTGAGCTTTCTTGTCGTACTCACCGTGAGTCACGCCGCTGAAAATCTCGATAGCCTTCGAGAAATCCTCGATCGCGGCGTCCATGTTTTGCATTTCAAGGTAAATGCAGCCGCGATTATAAAAACTTAGCGGGTGCTTTGGCGACAGCTCGATGACCTTTGTCAGGTCGGCGATCGCTCCTGCCGAATCACCCTCGGCGAGCTTGATCGTCGCCCGGTTGTTGTAGGCGTCAAGCATTTTTGGATTCAAAGCTATCGCCCGGTCGTAGGCCACAAGCGCATTTTGGGTGTCGCCCGTCTGTTGGAATTCGAGTGCCTTGTTGTAGATCTCGGCGGCCTTGCCCGCATTCTGAGCGGCTGCGTGAAAAGAGAGAGTCGATAGTGCGAGGAACGCGAATACTGCTGTACGTAACATTGGTTTGGGATTTTGTCGCTGGTTCGGTGCTTGTAATACAATCTAAAGTTCTCGAGAAATAATGCCAAAACGCACAGATATTCGCAAGATTCTAATTGTCGGTTCAGGTCCGATCGTCATCGGTCAGGCATGCGAATTCGATTATTCGGGAACGCAAGCCTGCCGGGCGCTGAGGGCCGAGGGCTACGAAGTCGTACTCGTCAACTCGAATCCGGCGACCATAATGACCGATCCCGAGATCGCCGATC
>JANMUW010000425.1:0-4867 GCA_031392105.1 Acidobacteriota bacterium
ATCGCGGTTAACCACGCGTTTTGCACGACGTTTCTTTTCTACGGTGGGCTGCGTCGCTTTTTTTGTTGTTCCCCAGCTACAACGTACGGCGGTTCTGCCTCGCGAGCGCATAGAGGGCCGACTTCACCAGAAACGGAGTAAGGTCCGAATGCTTTTAAAGAAGCAGCGCAATTACACCGACAATATGCGGACACGCAAAGCTGTTTCCCGTCAGGTTGCGATAGCCGCCATTCGGCCATGGGGTCCGAACGTTTACTCCCGGAGCCGTTAGCTCGATCACCTCACCAAAATGGAAACCAAAATTTAACGGATCAGTCTCGGAGCTCTTGACCACGGAGATCAGCGACGACGAAAACACTGAAGGAAAACTCGGCTGCGGTAAATTATTCGCCGCGGCGACGACGACGCAACCTGCCTGGTAAGCACGATCGAGAAGGTCATGAAGCGGAGCAAAGAACTGCGGTTTGGTAGTTCCAAGACTGAGATTAATGACCTGGTAGCGCTTGTTGATAGCGTATTCGAGTCCGGCAAGAAATGCCTGGCCGTCTCCGAGACCGCCCGCGCCGAGAACTTTTATGCTGTAGATCCTCGACCCGGGTGCGATGCTCGTGACGATCCCGGCACATGCCGTCCCGTGACCAGCTGAATCGCCTGCATCGGACTGCTCGAAAATCACTCGCTTTCCGTCCAAACGCGCTTCCACGGTTTCAGCTATCTTTCCGGCGAGATCTGGATGCGTAGTATCGATACCGCTATCGACGATCGCGACGCTTACACCCGCACCCGTAGCTGACCTCCAGCCATCGTCGAGCTGGAAGAACGTTTCAGCACCGGGGGAGATGCCGGCTTCGATGTTGGATACAAGTGTCACTCTCTAGTTACCGCAAGCCAACTGGGTCTAACAAAAATACGAAATGTTGTAGTGAATCTAGTCTGTGCTGTCGAACTATAAGTTAAGAAAACTAGTATCGCTCCTGCCCTGAGAAAATCGCAGGACCGATTCGAGGACTTCCCTGCATAAGGCCCGTTCTGAATCCCCGCGGCTCGCGATCTCGCGAATGAGAATTGCGAGATCCATCATTTCGCGATGTTCGGCTGAGCTTCGCAGATCCGCGAGCCATGACCGCACCGAACTGATGTCCATGTCCTCGTCCGTTCCCACAACTTTCTCGCCGAGGTCGCGAAAGAGTTTTGCCGATTCGTACGCATTCACGAGCGATGCGATGGCGTCGGAAAAAAGGGCAGCCTTGTCCATCTCGTCGGGTGTAAACGGTTCGTGCGGCGGCTCGCCCGGTCTGTTGATGTACTCGAGAACACCGATCATTTCACCGTTATGGCGGAGCGGCGTCGCGAGGATCATTTCGGTTGAATACCCAGTCTCCTTGTCGACCTCCGCATAAAAGCTTGCTTCTTCTTCTACATTTGAGACGGCCATCGGCTGTCCAGACGACATAACAAATCCCGCGATTCCCTTGCCGGCCGGGATCCTTAGGTCCAGGAGTTTCGAAGCCACTTCGCCGGTCGCAGCCAAGAAACGAAGATCACCTTCGACCCCGTCGCGGATCAGTACGGAAGCCTCGCGTGCGCCTACCTCAAATGCAGAAACGCGCATGATATCGCGGATCGACATCGTTAACGGCTCCGTCAATAGATTTGCAATATCGACGGTTTCAATAAGCCGACGCATTTTCTTGTTCAGGTTTTCGTCGCCAGGCATAGCTACGATTCTACGCGAAAACAGCGGGGTTTCAACCCGGTGATATTTCTCGCGGTTTAGTGGAAGTTTTGTCCCATTAATGGTTTCTGACAATCAAATTTAGTTTAATTAGACGAACCACCTTACGAACTGGCGTTCTCTGGCTCCTTTCTTGTATCATTCGCCAAACGTCAAATTCGGTGACTCGTTTGGGGACACAGGTCCGCTGAATCAATGAAGAAGTTTCTAACTTTTGCATGCGCCGCGTGTATCTTTGGAGCGATTTCCGTTAAAGCTCAGACGGCGTCGAATGTCCCGGGCGCAGATCCGTTCATGTTGGATCGCGGTTCATCCTTTTCTGCGTCAACAACGGCAAGGACGACAGCAGCGGATCCCAAAAGTCTTCCAAGTACGCCGGCCGCGGGCAGAATCGTTTTGGACATGCGGCAGGCGCTGGAGATTATCCGTCGCAACCACGTCGACGGCACAAAGCGGACTGACGCGCAGCTCACGAAATCGTCACTCGACGCGATGCTCTCGGAGCTCGATCCACATTCAAATTACTTCGACGCGGCAGAGTTCAGCGAGCTGCTCGGCGAACAGGACAGCGAATACTCAGGCACCGGCTCGACAATATCCAACTTTGTGAAGAACGGAGCGATGGAAACTTACATTATTTCCACGCATCCTGAGTCTTCCGCAGCGAAGGCAAACTTGCAGTATGGCGATCGTATTGTAGCCGTCGACGGAATGCCGGTGAGTGGCCTTTCTTCCGACGTCGTCCGCGACAAAGTCCGCGGACCGCGCGGAACAACCGTGCGGTTAAAAATAGAGCGAGCCGCGACGGGGCGCATCGAAATAATTGAATTAAGACGCGAGCGTGTATTCCAGCCAACACTGCCTAATTATTTTATTGTTCGTGACGGTGTCGGTTACATCGATCTTTCTGAAGGATTCAGTCACACGACATCTGCTGAGTTCAGTACCGCGATCAAAGAACTGCATCGAAGAGGAATGACGTCACTCGTTCTTGATCTGCGTGGAAACGGTGGAGGTATTCTCGACCAGGCGATCAAGGTTGCTGAGGAATTCCTTACCGACGGAAGCACTATAATTTCTCAACGCGGCCGGTCCCGGATCGACAATCGTGAATGGAAATCGAGAAACCGGAAGCCGGAGAGCATGCCGCTTGTCGTATTGGTTAACGAAGAGACCGCGTCGGCCTCTGAGGTAGTGGCCGGTGCGTTGCAGGACAATGACCGCGCATTGATCATGGGGCAGAACACATTCGGCAAGGGCCTTGTCCAAAATGTTGTCGGCCTTCCGATGGGTTCAGGGCTTACCCTGACGACCGCGCGATATTACACGCCGTCCGGCCGCTCTATCCAACGAAGCTATGACGGAACCGGGATGTACGATTATTTCAATCATCGTTCTGCGACAGAAAGACCTCAGCCAAAATCAGAAGCTCACACGGTCACAAACCGCCTCGTGTACGGAGGAAACGGCATCACACCCGACGAACCGATCGCGTCCGCGAAACTCGATCGGGAAAAGATCGCATTGCTTGATCCGATATTCTTTTTCGTCCGCGATTTCGTAAACAACTCCGGAACAACGCAGACGAATTCCATCAGTTACCGCGATCAGGTTCGCCAGTCGATCATCTTCGGCCGCCGGCCCTTTGGACAAGAACTCTTGAAGAAGTTCGTCGATTACGCGAAAAAACCTGAGGCAAATATCTCTGCCAGGACGATCAGCGAATACTCAGGCTTTATTACTGAACGTCTGAACTATGAACTTGCCCTTGCGACATTCGGACCCGGCTCGGCCAAGCAATCTCAGATTCTTTCCGATCCTGAGATCGCGAAGGCGATCGAAACCTTGCCCAAAGCCGCACGCCTTGCAGAAAATGCTCAAAAAGCTCGGACCTCGCCCGAAAACAAAAAAACCCGTCGGGTCGCATTCCCGACGGGGCAAGGTAGAAACAGGAGGAATTAGAAAGACTGTTCGCCGACGAACTATGACACCCTGCGGCTAGACTTTCTTACTCAAATAAAGTGATGCCTGAGATTTGATGAGAGTTGCTCCGGGTGCAAAGAAAATCCCCTTCCCGTTTTCCGCCATACTTTTAGTCGCAAAAGAAAAAACTCGCCCGAATTTCTTCAGGCGAGTCCATGGTATCAGTTGAAATTCCTGCCTAGAACCCCACTCTAAATCCAAACCGTACCGTTCTCGGAGATTGGAAAAGCTGCGGAGTCTTATAACGCTGATCGAGCCGATTCGTCGGATCAAGTGCGAGGTGGTCGAGAATCCGCTGCAACAGCGCGCCTGTCGTATACGCGTTGGCGTATAAAACCGGCCGTTGTGCAGCAGGGATCGGAGCCGGAAACATGGTCGCATCGTTTGGCCGGCTGTTTAGTGTATTCATTGTGGGATAAATACCGGTTACCGTGTCCTGATCCCACACATTCAACATAGTGACATCAAAGGCCATCGTGATGCGGTCGTCTCTGCCGAATCTGTACCGATGCGTGATACTCAGATCGGTCTGGCTGAACGTCGGAGTTCGTCCGAGATCATTACGGTGGTAGAAGATCTGCGGCGTAACGCTCGACTGGCCATAGATGGACGTCGTTTGCGGCGTTCCTGAGGTGATCGTTTGGAATCCCGCGATCTCGGTTGAATTCGACTTACTTCCCATCCAATCAAAGATGTACGCGCCGTAGACGTTGAACACGTGCGGCCGATCAGTCGGGAGCGGTCCATTATCTGGTTTACCTTCCGCGGTAAATCCGATGAAGGGCAAGTCAAAAGCTCGACTGACTCCCGGCGCAAGCCGACCGTCGAGCAGGTGGGGTTCGTCCGAGCTCGAAAGGCCAGTATAGTTTCCGTACAACCTGCTCCAAGTGTAATTAGCACTGAAGTACCAATTGTTGGATAGACGCTTTTCTAGTACGAATTCAAGGCCATCATAACGACGCTGCGGCTCTGCAATATTTACGTAACCGAATTGTGTCAGCGACTGGGCATGAAGGCCCTTTCCAGGATTGCCGATGATATATGCCTCGCTTCCACCGGAATTAACGAATCCGGCATCTTCGACAACTTCGTCTACGTTCTTGAAAGTGTATCGGACCCGAAATACGTAATCCCTCGCCAGCTGCCGCT
>JANMUW010000450.1:0-7172 GCA_031392105.1 Acidobacteriota bacterium
TCGCCCGAAGGCCTGGCCAAGCTTCGTGCCGTGTTTCACGCGCAAGGAACGGTGACAGCGGGGAACTCATCGCAGATGTCGGACGGAGCGGCGGCGGCCGTCGTGATGTCGGCAGACAAAGCGAAGGAGCTCGGACTGACACCGCTCGCGAGATTCGTTTCATTCGCGACCGCCGGATGCCTGCCCGAAGAGATGGGGATCGGTCCGGTCTATGCAATTCCAAAGGCTTTGAAATTAGCCGGACTCACGCTCGATCAGATCGACGTCATTGAATTGAACGAAGCATTCGCAGCTCAAGGACTGTCGGTCATGAAGCTGCTCGAGATGGATCCGACAAAGGTAAACGTGAACGGTGGTGCGGTAGCTCTCGGTCATCCGCTTGGATGTACGGGTGCGAAACTAACGGCCACGATCCTCCAGGAAATGAAACGACGCAACGCGCGCTACGGAATGGTGACGATGTGCGTCGGCGGCGGAATGGGCGCGGCAGGGATCTTCGAAAGGATTCCGTAAGTTCTTAACGCGGAGTACGCGGAGCCCGCGGAGATATGAACGACACGAGAAGAAACGAGCGGGCTAAGGCGGGTTCAGCTTTGCTTTCTCCGCGATCTCCGCGATCTCCGCGATCTCTGCGTTAATATTTGGTTAAGGGACCGAGGAAGCAATTCAAATATGAAGGCAGCATTGATGATCATCGATATGCAGAAAGAGTTTTATGTCGGTCAGACAAAAGACCAGATGGACAGCGCGACGGAGTACATCAATTACGTCATCCCGATGTTCGAAAAGAAAGGTCTGCCGATCATCTGGGTACAGGACAAGGACGAAGGGGAAGGCGTGGTGCCGGGCCAAGAAGGATTCGAGTTCATCGATTCGTTAAAGCCGAAACCGGACGCCATCCGAATTCACAAAACGTACGGCAACAGCTTCAACAAGACCGATGTCGACAAGATCCTCAAAGAGCACGAGGTTGACACGGTTGTCATGACTGGATTTTGCGCCGAGTTCTGCGTGCTGTCGACATATCGCGGTGCGAAGGACCTCGATTACTTTCCGGTGATCTTGAAGAACGGAATCGCGAGTACAGAGAAGACCAACAAGGAATTCGTCGAGAACATCAGCGAGACGATCACGTGCGGTGTGCTGGAAAAACTTCTAAAGGACGGCCACGCGTCGGCATCGGCTTGAGAGCAGCGCCGCGAGAATCTTTGAGCGTCTATGGAAAGAATCGCATGAACAAGGCGGCACTCATTACTACTTATTGCTCGCTGGTACTTTTTGGCTGCACCGCATCTCCAGGGCCGGAGCCGAACGCAAACACGGCGAATTCTTCGGGAGCCGCTGGTTCAGCGGCTTCGACGGCGCAGGCGAGTCCGTCACCTAATCCGACACCGGAAAAGCCGGATTCGACGACCTCAAATCCCGACAGCTCAAAGGTGGTCCGCGTGCGGTTCGAACGCGGTGCGACCGAAGCAAGTTACTCCAAGAGTTTCTCAGGCTACGGATATGTCGATTTCGTTTTTGACGCGCGGGGCGGGCAGATCTTGACGGCCGAGCTCGTACGCTCGGACGGAGACCACGCAATTCTTACGGTGTTGAAAAACGATATTTCGGTTGCTGACGACGCCGCGGAAGTTATTGGTTGGACCGGCGAGTTGCCGGCAAATGGCACTTACACGGTGCGCGTGGGGCAGATGCGAAATGAAGCGAGGCGGTCAGACAGGCCGGTGAACTTCACGATCAGGATCAGTATTGTTTCCGAGAAATGAGCCGACTTGGCTCGCACAACGCCTTCCGAGACACATTCGCACGATAAATAACGAAAATTCACCCAAAAACCTTGCTTTATGTTTACTGAATGAGTATTCATTCAGTTATAATAATCGAGAAAATTCTGCGACTGCGAGGAACCCAATGGACACACAAATGGAACGGGAATACATGAAAGGCGGCGAATTCCTGATCGCCGATACGGCTGAGATCTTCACACCTGAGGATTTTACGGAAGAGCAGAGGATGATCGGCGACACGACGCGCGAGTTTATCGATAACGAAGTTCAACCGAATCTCGAGGCGATGGAAAAGCACGCCTGGGAAGTTGCTCGCGAGCTTGTCAAAAAAGCTGGCGAGCTTGGGTTGCTCGGAGCGACGATTCCCGAAGAGTACGGCGGGCTCGGTCTGGATCAGACGACCAGCGTGATCATCGCCGAGATGGTTGGACGCGGCGGCGGCTTCGGCACGACCTTCGGGGCGCAGACCTCGATCGGGCTTCTTCCGATCCTCTATTTCGGTTCCGAAGAATTGAAGAAAGAGTGGATCCCAAAGATTATCTCGGGTGAGGTTGTGACCGCGTATTGCCTAACGGAGAGTGGGTCGGGTTCGGACGCCCTCGGTGCAAAAACGGCGGCGCGTCTGACTGAAGATGGACAGCACTACGTTTTGAACGGCGAGAAGATGTTCATCTCGAACGGCAGCTTCGCGGACGTTTATATAGTGTTTGCAAAGGTTGATGGCGTGAAGGAAAAGTTCTCGGCATTCGTTGTCGAACGCAGCGAAAATTGCAGGCCGGGTAACGAAGAGCACAAGATGGGAATCAAGTCGTCTTCCACGACCCCGCTGATCCTGTCGGACGCAAAGATCCCCGCGACGAACCTGATCGGTAACATCGGCGACGGTGCGAAGATCGCATTCAATATTCTAAATGTGGGTAGGTTCAAACTTGGTGCGTCGGTCACCGGCGGCGCTAAACTCGCACTCACCGAAGCGATCAAGTATTCGAATGAACGCCAGCAGTTCGGCAAGTCGATCTCGTCGTTTGGTGCGATCAAACACAAGCTCGCCGAGATGGCGATCCGCACATGGGTCGCAGAGTCGATCACATATCGCACGGTAGGTATGATTGACGCGCTGATCGGCGACGGCGCCGATAACGCGAAAAAAATGCAGTCGATCGAGGAGTACGCAGTCGAATCATCGATCAATAAGGTCGCATGCAGCGAGGCTCTCGATTACGTGGTCGATGAGATGGTCCAGATCTTTGGCGGTTACGGATACTCGGCAGATTATCCGGCTGAGAAGGCATATCGCGATTCGCGCATCAATCGGATCTTCGAAGGTACGAACGAGATCAATCGACTGCTAATTCCGGGCCAGTTGATGAAGCGTGCGATGAAGGGCAAGCTTGGAATCATCCCGGCGGCGAAGGCGTTGCAGGATGAGATACTCAATCCGCAGATGTCGTTCGATGACGAAACCGGGCTTTTGGCGGCCGAGACCCGCCTCGCGCAAAACGCGAAGAAGATCGCGTTGATGGTGCTCGGAACCGCAGCGCAGAAATATATGATGGCGCTCGCCGAACAGCAGGAGGTGCTGATCAATTGCGCCGATATCATCATGGATGCGTATCAGATGGAAACCGCGGTGCTTCGTGCGAAGAAGATCGCCGCCGCGAAGGGCGAAGATGCAGCCGCCAGATACATCGGCATGGCTTCGGTCTATTGCAACGATTCGATCCAGCGGATCGAGATGAAGGCTCGTAACACGATCGCCGCGATGGCTGAAGGCGACGAGGGCCGGACCCTGCTTGTCGCGTTGAAGCGCTTTACGAAGAACAATTCGCCGATCAACACCATCGCCGCGCGACAGAAGATCGCGGATGAGTTGATCGCGGCGAATAAGTACGTTTTTTGATCTTGGATTTTGGATTTGAGGCAAATTTCAGATTTGAAATTTGAAATTTGAAAAGGAAACTAAAGACCCGGAGGAAATCTTCGGGCTTTTTTCGCGCTGCGCGTAGATATTGAATGCGAGGACTTCGAAGAATGTTTCAGATCATTTCAAGACTCATGCCGTGAACCGATGTTAATAGTCGTGTTATGAAATATAAACAGTTCGAAGAACTGCCCGTCTGGCAGACTGCAATCGAGTTTGCACTTAAAGTATTTGAGTTCACCGATAAAGCAGATTTCCGCGGATTTGGAGATACAAAGAACCAACTCGAACGAGCGACAGTCTCCATATCCAACAATATAGCTGAAGGATTCGAACGCGGCGCTAATAGTGAGCTAATTTATTTCCTTTACATATCTAAAGGTTCGGCTGGTGAATGCAGATCCATGCTGCGTCTATGCGAATCCGCCCCACGCTTTTCAAATTTCAAATCTGAAATTTCAAATTTGATAAACCGGGCTGTCGGCATCTCAAAGCAATTAAACGGTTGGCTGGAGTCGCTAAAAAACTCAAAGATAAGAGGAAACAGGTTCCTCACAAATAAGGATCGAGAAAAAATCGCCCGAGACAAAGAGTTCGCGGAGTTCGATTCACAGATGGCCGAGTTTCAGAGGCAGCATTTGGAAATGCTCGAGAAGCGGCATCAGGATACTGCGAGAGCACGTGCTGAGCCGGCTCTCGATTAAGTTGCTTTTTATCCATCTTGCAGGTTGGTGAGTGACGCAAGGTGCCGGCGAATGTACGAACTCCCAGGTTATTTGAACATGCGGCACGCTTTTCAAATTTCAAATTTCAAATCTGAAATCTCAAATTCGATAAATCGGCGGTGGTCAATTTTCAGGGCTGAATCTACTCTCGCTGTAGATCCATCACATACGTTGCCTCAGAACTAGCATTCGTACCGTAGGCGAGTAAAATGAAACCATGTCAGCAATACGGACACTGGGTGAATTAAGGGCAAGCGGGTACGCGTCTCGGTCGGTCAAGGACGAGATGCGTGCGAATTTGATCGCGAAACTAAGGAGCGGCGAACGGCTCTTTCCGGGGATACTCGGTTACGACGAATCTGTCGTCCCGCAGATCGTGAACGCGGTGCTCGCAAAGCATAATTTCATTCTTCTCGGTCTTCGCGGTCAGGCGAAGTCGCGGATCATCCGCCAGTTGACCGATCTGCTGGACGACGAAATTCCTATTATTGCTGGATCCGAGGTCAATGACGATCCATTCGCTCCGCTAAGCGCGTACGGGCGGCAGCAGATCGAACTGCACGGAGACGAAACGAAGATCGACTGGGTCCATCGCGATAATCGATTTGTCGAAAAGCTCGCGACGCCCGACGTGACGATCGCGGATATCATCGGCGACATCGATCCGATCAAGGCCGCGAAGGGCGGCCATCTTTTGTCGGACGAACTGACCATTCATTTCGGTCTATTGCCGCGGGCGAACCGCGGGATCTTCGCGATCAATGAGCTGCCGGATCTGGCCGGCAAAATTCAGGTTGGATTATTCAACATCATGCAGGAAGGCGATGTGCAGATAAAGGGTTATCCTGTTCGCCTGCCTCTCGACGTTCTGCTCGTTTTCAGCGCGAATCCGGAAGACTACACCGCTCGCGGAAAGATAATCACTCCACTCAAGGATCGCATCGGTGCCGAAGTGCAGACGCACTATCCGGCGAATGTTCAATTGAGCTCTGAGATCACAAAGCAGGAAGCGTGGACGAAACGCGAAGGGCTCGCGGGATTTACGGTCGACATTCCGGAGTTCATTTCCGAGACGATCGAACAAATCGCATTCGAGGCACGCGACGACCAACGCGTCGACAAACGCAGCGGCGTGTCGCAGCGGTTTTCGATCACGGCGATCGAGGCGGCGGTCTCGAACGCGGAACGTCGAGCGCTTATTACGGGCGAGAAGGAGATCGTGCCGCGCATTTCCGACATCTATGCCGCACTTCCGGCGATGACGGGAAAGATGGAGCTCGAGTACGAAGGTGAGCAGATCGGTGGAACGCGTCTCGCGAAGGACCTCATCAAACGAGCATGCGGCGTCATCTTCGAAGGCTTCTTTCTCGGGATCGATTTCGCGCCGACGATCAAATGGTTTGACGATGGAAACAAACTGCTGATGTCGGATACTGCTTCAGCTGGCGAATGCGTTGGATTGCTCGACAGCGTCCCGCAATTGATCGAATCGACGTTGGTGCCACTCGAGTTCAGCAAGAAAGACAAAGCGAAACTCGTTTCAGCATGCGAGTTCGTTCTCGAAGGCCTATATTCGCAGAACAAGATCTCGCGTAACGAAAGCGGCGGATACGAGGCCGTGACGAAAGCAAAGCGAGATCGCCGCGGAATGATCTATGAAGATTTCACGGATGTTGAGGGATATAACTGAGAGTCACGCGGGCGTTAAAAGATCATGAGCTCGCGTAGCGAGCGACAGCATAGAACCGCCAGCGTAGGCCGGGGGTTCGATTGCACAACATATCAAAGCTCGCGTAGCGAGCGACAGAGTAGGAGATCCGATAATCGGTCGTCACGCGCGGCCGATTCGCATTTGCAAATGTGTTCAATCCCGAATATTTATGGTCTGCCGCTCGCATACGCGAGCTGAAACCAAGGGCTAGAAGAAACAACGAACGACGAACAACGAACGACGAACGACGAACCACGAACGACGAACCACGAACAACGAACACTGAAAAAAGCCGTGACAAGTCTCTCGACTCATCACGGCTTTCCCCTCCCCGGTTCGTTCTTTTCCTTGTTAGTAGCGATAGACTGGCTCATATCGCCGAGTCTTCGGATTCAGCTTGTAGGTGTACAGTGCCGAACCACCTGCGCCCGCTGCCGTGCCGATCAATGCACCCTTCTTGCCGCCGATCAATCCGCCGAGCAATGCACCGGCGCCAGTGCCAATTGCTATATTGATCACGTTTCGGTGACGCTTGTAGAAGCTCGGCTTCTCATAAGTTTGCGTCGTGTACGTGCGTCGAGTTCGGTATCTGGTCTGTGCTTCCGTTGAGGTCGCGAACATGGGGATCGCGACTGCCATCAACGCCATCATCATGAATGTAGTTATGATCTTTTTCATTTCTTTATCTCCCCTTCCTTGTTTCAAATCGAAACCTCAGTTTCGTTGCAATGGAAATGGCAATGATCGTGCCAGAAAAATAAGAACTATTATTTCAGCACTTAAGCCCACGAGCGACATTTCAGGCACGAGCGCGTGATACTAAATCGGCTACCATTTGCGCAAAATGGTGTGCGACGGGACGTCATTGACGTTTCTTTACGATAGCGGCATTTACTTCGCGACTTTGCGCCTTTGCGGGAGCGCTCGAAGTTAATGGCTACGCTATGAGATTCCTACCCACGACCGCTCCCGCAAAGGCGCAAAGTCGCAAAGAAGACCGCGAGGCATTCGGGATGCACTCGCGG
>JANMUW010000062.1:0-19037 GCA_031392105.1 Acidobacteriota bacterium
AACGACACCTGATATAGGTGCTGACGAATTCGCCGGCAATCCGCCGACGGTCGTCAACGACATCGCGGCTGTTAGCTTCGTGACGCCGGCGAACGGCTCCACGATCCAGACCGGTCCGCTCACTCCGCAAGCTCGTTTCTCGAATCAAGGAACGGTGACGCAGACAAATGTGACAGTCAGATTCCGAATCATCAATTCCTCGATGACGGAGATCTATAACCAGACGGCGATTATCCCGTCGATTCTGCCGCTCCAGATCATTACGGTAAGCTTCCCATCGACGATGATCGCAACACCTGGAACGTATTCGATGGTTGCTTCGGCTGAGCTTGCAGGAGATCAGAACGCGGCGAACGATACGATCAACGGTACATTCAGTACGGTCGTACCGATCGGTGGCACGGTTAGCGTCGGTACGGGCGAAACCTACACGTCGCTGACGAATCCGGGCGGCCTATTCCAGGCACTCAACGTCGCGGGACTCTCCAGCAGCCTCGTGGTCAACATAACTAGCGATCTGACTGGCGAGACTGGTGTGGTTCCCTTGAATCAGCTTGCAGAAACTGGTGCAGGCGGATATACCGTGACCTTCAAACCGTCGGGAGCGGCGCGTACCATCTCGGGTACTGCTGCGTCGTTGAGCTTGATCAAGCTTAACGGTGCGGATCGTATTACCTTTGATGGCTCGCTTTCCGGTGGAACGGACCGCAGCTTGACCATCCTCTATACGAATACCGGTGGTACCGTATTCTGGATCGCGTCTCAGAATGCCGGTAACGGTTCGAATAACAATACGATCAAGAACTGCGTTATCGGATCTAACCCAGGAACACTGTCGATTGCCGGCGTACTTGCGGGCAGCGGCACCACCTTGGGCAGTCCGGCTGAAGCAGCGAACAGTAACAACACGATCCAGAACAACCTGATCTTCCGTGTTCAGAACTCGGCGTTTCTCTTCGGGCCTGCAGCGGCGGGAAATCTCGACCAGAACTGGTTGGTGACCGGGAACGAATTCGGAACAACGGTTGTCGCGGAGAAGAACATTTTCCGTGGAATGCTTCTCGGAAACGCTCAGAACTTCGTGGTGAGCAATAACTTTGTTCACGGCATTCTGTCTACTGCGGCAACGGCGTCGGCGATGAGTGGTATCCAGATCGCCGGACTTGCTAACGGCGGGTCCGTCACGGGTAATACGATCACCGATATTCGAAACCAGAGTGCTACCGGCACCGGCGCATTCGGATTCCAGGTATCGGCTACTTCGGCCAACTCCAACACCACCTTTGCGAACAACTCGATATCGGATGTCTCTGCCGTGGGCAGTGCGACCATCGTCAACAACGGACACGGCATCAACGTGAACGGTGCGGCGAGCAGCGGATGGAAGTTCTATCACAACTCCGTGAATATGAACACGAACCAGACGTCGGGCACTACATCCGCGTTCAACGTTGTCGCAACGGTCGTTGCGGCAGGAGCAATTGACCTCCGCAACAACATACTCGCAAACACACAGACTGCCGGCGCGACTCGCCGATCGGTTCACAGTGCGGCTGCGGCGTCAGTGTTTAGCTCGATCGACTACAACGATTATTTCTCGACCGGTTCGGTTGGATTTATCGGTGCCTTAGATCGACCGACGCTTGCTGATTGGCAAACCGGAACAGGTCAGGACGTGAATTCGAAGGCGGTCGATCCGTTATTCGTATCACCGACAAATCTGCATATCCAAGCGGCGAGCACCATGATCAACATGGGCGTCGCCGGAACCGGAATCACGACGGACATCGACGGGCAGGCCCGTGATGCTATGCCGGATATCGGTGCCGACGAGATCGTCTCGGTGGGTAATCCTGGAACGCTGCAATTCAGCAGTGCAACATACTCGGTGGGAGAAGCTGGTCCAACGGCTACGATCACTGTTACCCGTACCGGCGGTACCACAGGAACTGTCACGGTTGATTACGCAACCGTTGCAGGCGGTACTGCAACAGGCGGAGCAAGCTGCACGGCCGGTATTGACTATGTCAATGCCTCGGGCACCTTGACGTTCGTGAACGGTGACGCAAGCGAAACATTCAACGTCACGGTCTGTAACGACGTAGCCGACGAACCTGACGAAACCGTCAACATGGCGCTGACAAATGCGACAGGCGGAGCGACGATCGGATCGCCGTCGACGGCGGTTCTGACGATCACTGACGACGACTTACCTGCGGGATCGTTTGCGATCAATGACGTACGCGTTTTCGAAGGTAATTCGGGTGCTACGAATGCTCAGTTCACAGTTACCTACACGGGACCAGTAGTTCCGGTTTCCGTCCAGTACTCGACGGCGAACGGAACGGCGGTCGCGGGAGTTGATTACCTGGCGACGAGCGGTACTCTCAACTTTAACTCGGTGGCCCCGAACGGCGCACCGGCTCCCCAAACTCAGACCGTTACGGTAGTCGTAATCGGAGATGTTGCGAAGGAAGCGAATGAGACTTATTTCGTTAACCTTAGCAATCCGACGAATGCAACGATCGCTGATGGCCAGGGCGTTGGAATAATAATCGACGAAGATCGAGCTTACGTCGCGGACTTTGATCGCGATCGCGTTTCGGACTTCAGCGTATTCCGTCCATCCGAAAGTCGTTGGTATGTCTTGCAGTCGGCAAGTGCAAGCCTCGAGATCGTAGACTTCGGTTCCGCCGGAGACATCGCGGTACCGGGTGATTACGATGGCGACGGCTCAGCCGATTACGCAGTGTGGCGGCCTTCGACCGGAACGTGGTATCGCATCCTGAGCTCGAATTCGAGTACACTTACCACCGCTTGGGGCGTGAGTGGCGATAAACCAGTACAGGGAGATTACGATGGCGACGGCAAGACCGATCTTGCAGTCTATCGTCCGTCGACCGGTACCTGGTGGATCCTGCGAAGCTCGAATGGTGCAACCTCGGCTACGCCTTTCGGTATAAGCACTGACAGGCCGGTCCAAGGTGATTACGACGGCGATGCCAAGACCGACATTGCAGTCTACCGTAACGGAACGTGGTACATCGCTCGCAGCTCCGACGGAGCGGTGCAGATCGCAAACTTCGGTCTTGCAGCCGACAGACCGGTTTCCGGAGACTTCGACGGTGACGGTAAGTTCGACCTCGCGATCTATCGCGATGGTGTGTGGTGGATATTGAGATCACTCACTGGAACTGCCCTTGCGTTGCCGTGGGGAACCGCTTCCGACATTCCGGTGCCGGCGGACTATGACGCCGACGGAACTACGGACTTCGCAGTGTTCAGGCCTTCGACTGGTGACTGGTACGTACTTAGAAGTTCGAACAGTACGTCATTCGGAATCCACTGGGGACTGAACGGAGACGTTCCGGTCCCGGCAGCATACCTTCCGCAATAAATGCTGCGGTCTTTAGAACCAGAGGCTGTCCGCAAGGGCAGCCTCTTTTTACATCCGCTAAAGAAAAGGCGCTGCTTGCAATCGGGTTTCCTATCAGTTGCGTCCACCTTTAGGCGGCGAAGCGGCGATCACGCGTAGACTGGCTTTACCCGAAACTAAGGGACGATTCGACAACTAGCCACCGAAATCCAGGCACAAGGAGTTCAGCCAAAGCGTGCGCTTTCGACTCATGAAACGAAACTTGCCGCCGAAGAGGAAGGAAATTAAAAAAGGCCGCCTTTTTCAAGACAGCCTCCTCGTTGTTGCTGATCATTAATTCGTCAAACTACCGATAGACGTGCTCGCCTTTGTAGTTCGTCTTCCAGTCGTTCTCGAAGTACGCGGCATCGTCGTCCGTCCGCGGTGTGACACCGAGAACCGTTCCGCCTTCCCGAATACCTGTCTCATATTCCTTCGCACGGTCTTCCGGAATTCCCCAGCCGATCAATGCACCGACGAGGCCGCCGGTAAGTCCGCCTGCACCAGCTCCTGCGAGCCCTGCTGCGATCGGTCCCCAAACAACGAGGCCAAGGCCCGGTATGAGAACGTTCGTTCCGATCGCCGCGATGCCGCCGATGATGGCGCCAAGTGTGCCGCCGATCGCCGCACCGGCTCCGGTACCCTCAAGTGCCTTGTTACCTTCGAGCTCGGTATCGCCATCGCTGAAATATTTGTCGCGTGTTTCGTCCGACATCATGACGTTGATTTCGTCATCCGAATAGCCGCGGTCACGCAAGCTGCGATACGCACCTTCGGTACTGTCCTTGTCACGGAACATTCCCGTTAGCATTCTACTTTCCTGACGTGATGTAGCCTGATTGTTCATAATAAATTTCCCCTTGAACTATTTTAAATTTAGCTTTCGCTATGAAATTGCAAAATGCAATCTTTATGCCCAAGGCTCGCGATCCCGTAATCATGCGTGTTTAGAACGAAAAAGACTGATGAACGGGGAAGAAGCTTTAACTCTCTGTTCTAAATTCAGACGCAAGATGTCTTCACTTTGACACGCAAAAAAAGGCCCGCACGAGACGGACCTTCTGACGCTATCTGATTGCGACGTATTATTTCGCTCGCGTCGCAACAAAGGGCAGCGAGCCAAGGCCGCCGCCTGAAATGGTACCAGTGATCTTGTCGCCGTCGATCGTTCCTTCCACCAAAAACTCAGTCGGATGACCCTGAATATCTGCCTTGAGCAGTGCCGAGAACGACTTTCCGCTTACTTTGCCCCCGTCTATAACGGCGTTGCCTATCGCCGAAGTACTCGTGCCCGAAAAGTTCCCACCTTCTTGTTTGAGATCGACAGCTAGCTCGATCTGCTGGCCCGGAGCCTCCACAACCCATGTCCACTTTCCACCGACGTTAGCTCCGGGTGCCGCGCTCATGTCAGCTTTCTTTACCAGTACGACCGTCTTCGGGTCGATGGTGATCTCACCCAGGCGTTTCGTGACTTCGGGTGTCATGGTCTCCTGGTAACGCCCGCCCAAATACTGCGCGAGAAACTTCTCGCCGGCCGCAAACATCGCCATGTTGTTGACGGGCCGCGCAAATCCGTGACCCTCATCATCGGCCATGAGATACTGGACCGGATATCCGCGGTCGCGCAAGGCGATAACGATCTGGTCAGCTTCGCGTTTGTTCACGCGAGGATCATTCGCACCCTGAACGACCATCAGCGGCGTTTTGATCTTGTCCGCAGAGTTCAACGGGGACTGCCGATCGAGCTGTGCCCGGCCTTCCGGCGTGTTCGGATCGCCCATCCGCTTTGCGAATGTGACGCGAATAGATTCCCAGTATGGCGGGATAGCCTGAAGCAGCGTGTTCAGATTCGACGGCGCGACAATAGCCACGGCCGCCGCGTAAACATCCGGTGTGAACGTTACGCCCGCGAGCGTTGCATATCCGCCATAACTGCCGCCCATGATCCCGACGCGTTTCGGATCGGCGATGCCCTGATCGACGAGATATTTCACGCCCCAGGTGATGTCATCCTGCATCTTATCGCCCCACTGATTGTTGCCGGCATCGAGGAATTTCTTCCCGAATCCCGTCGACGCACGGAAGTTGGGCTGAAGGACTGCGTATCCACGGTTCGCAAGAAACTGCGCCATCGCACTATAGCCCCACGAATCCCGGCCCCACGGACCACCGTGCGGTACGATGATAACCGGAAGATTCTTTCCAGTAGTACCTTTCGGGATCGTCAGGTAAGCGGGGATCTCGAGTCCGTCGGATGACTTGTAACGAACAGGTGTCATCGGTGACAACGCTTTCCGGTCGATCTTTTCGCGCACCTGATAAAGCGTCGACAAATTTTTCGATTTGCGATCGTAGATCCAAACCGTTCCGGGATCTACATCGCTGAATGTTGAGACGATGAACTTTGATTCGTCTTTGGTACTCGAACCAAATGCGATCTCGCGGTCACCTAGCCGTTTCTTGATCAGATCGTAATCTTTCTGAAACGCCTTGTCTTTGAAGTAAATTCGGACCCTATCGTCGTTATAGGTCGTCGCAATGATCTCTTTCGTCACATTTGAGAACGACGCATTCCCAAAATCTACGCGTCCAAGCGGATCTTGCTCGACCAGCTCTTCCTTGCTGGTCGCCGGATCGAACAGAACGAGCTGGATCAAATCACGATTTCCTTTATTCGAGATCATGTAAACCCGCTTGTCGTCCTTTGTAAAATTCACCGGGCCGCAGCTTTCAAACACGCCGCAGGTGTACACTGTCGTGAACTTGTCACCATCGACACGGAGGATCTCGGTACTGCCGTCCTGGGGCGAACGTGTCGCCATTCGGACCTTGCCCGCGTTATCAAATACCCATCCGGTCAGACGGTCTTTATTTTCACGAAGCAGTGTCTTTGTTCCCGTCGAGATCTGTACTTTGTACAGGTCATGCCAGGACTTATCACGGTCATTGATCCCGATATAGATCGCATCCGGCTCGGTTTCCGGAACTTCGTATATATACGTGCGGACCCCCTTGGCATTCGTCAGATTGGTAGGAGCCGGAACTTCTGAGCCGGCGGCCGGAGCGGCAGACGGATCCACTGCGAACACGTTAAAGTTCTCGTCACCGTCGTTATCTTTTGTAAAGAGAATGTACTTGCTGTCCCAGCTCCAGAAGTAACCCGAAACCGGGCGTTTTCTTTCGGCAGTAAACGGACGTGCTTTTTAAAAAGGCTCGTCAATGCCCTTGACCCATACATTTCGTACGTCCTTCAGGGGCTTAATGAACGAGATATACTTTCCATCCGGGGATATTTGGGCTCCGGCATATTCTGGATTTCCGAAGAATATTTCGCGGTCGATCAGGGCCGGCTGTTGGGCAAGAGCCGCTGCCGATAGTAGAAAGACCACGAACAGAACAAGAGTAGTCAGTTTGATTGTTTTCATAATTTTTATTGTTTGGGTTCTAAGAGCTCGTTTGGGTGTTGTCAGATTGTACGCTCACCTTGCGGGAATGTTCTAGTAAATATCGCCGGTCCACCTGCGCTTGCGAAACCTGGCTTCGGACCAGAAACCTTTTATCAATTCGATCTTCGGCTCCATATCCCGTGCGGTGACAATTGAGACTACGTCGAACCGATATGTCATTTCCGCGAGTCCGAAAATCCGCCGGTAGACCCTGGCCGTCCGTGTTATCTGGCGTTGTTTTCGTTTTGTGACGCTAGCCAGGGGTTCGGCGAACTGGATAGATGACCTTGTCTTCACTTCGACAAAGCAAAGCGTTTCATCGTCCAATGCGACAATATCGATCTCGCCTGTGACGGATACTCCGCGTGAGTTGCGGCCGATGGGAACTTTGAAATTAGAGAGTACGAGCCGGTAACCGTTTGTTTCGAGATACTCTGCCGCGAGGCGTTCACCCTGCGAACCGATCTCGGCGCGAGCGTCAGGTGAAGCCTGCCTGGCTACAGTTATGGACAGTATTTCGGACATGACAGAGGTGACGTGCCGCGAATTATATCAGACTTTTTAACCGTCGCAATCCCTACGCTATTCGCAGTAGTGGGTCACTTTCAACAAATGTGGTTAAGCAAGAACGGGCTCGCACGTTGCGTCTTTGCGGGAAAACCATCGTTAGAGATGCCGAGCGATAAGGTTCCCGCAAGGGCGCAAAGGCGCAAAGAAATCGGAAATTGAAAGGACCCGCTACCCGATTCGCAGTAAAGACCGAATGTTTCTTACGACATTCGGCCTTTGACTCGTCAGGAATCGATCCTGATCTTAGGGTTCGATCTTTAGCACCTGTCCAGCCGTTGCGTTAGTGCTGTTATTTGTTACGTAGAGGGCACCGTCCGGGCCGACGGCGATTCCACCCGGGGCTATCAGAGGCGGGCCGGAAATAACATCGGTCCGAGTCCCGTCCGGCTGGATGCGGACGAGCCTGCCGCCCATACCGAACCGAGGGATCGCAAGTCTCGCTATCTCGAGAACGTAAAGCGAACCGTCCGGTCCAAAGGCGATGTCGATGATGTTGGTAAAATTGGCGTACGCCACGACGGGCGTACCGCCATCTACCGGTACGCGGTAGATATTTGCCGCCCCAACGGTGAAAGGGAAGCCGGTCAATTGACCAACGTAATAGTTGCCGTCCGGCCCCAACGCGACCGTCGTCGGCACTGCTTGCACCGAAACCATCGTTCCCGGCGTCGGCGTCGGTGCTGGCGGCGGCGGAGGCGGGGCAGGTACCAACAGGTTTGGAAATACTGCGAGTGTGGTGATCGTGCCGCGCGCATGGACTTGATTGAGAGAGTTTCCACCGGCATCGACATAGATCACTTTTCCGGATCGAGCAAGCAAGCCGTACGGATTACTGTCTGGAACGAAGCCGTCGGGATTGTTATCTAGTTCGTATCCGGCAAGATCTTCGTAAAACCGGAATTTGCCGCTCGGGTTGAAACGCGCGAGCCTGCCAAGGAGAGCTCCACCATCACCAAACACTTCGCGAACCTTCGGATCGCCCCCAAGGCCCATCGATACATAGGCGTTACCCATCCCCTGGAATGAAACGTCGTGTGGACCGAGAGCTCCTGTACCGATACCGACATTTGGAGTACCGCTCGGCGAGATCAGCGATGGCAGTCCCACGATGATACGCTCGACCGTTGCCTTTTCAAGATCAATTTGGGTGATCGAACCAGTCGTCGAATAGCACTTCATTGCGCCATCTCCCATGACCGCGCAGTTACCGTTGTGCGGCCCGTTTGTGCCCGCCTCGGCGACGTACAGTCCTCCGCTCGGCCCGAAGTTCAGACCACGCGGGTTATGAAGGCCGGTCGCGATCACCGTGACCGTAGGTCCACCCAGGCTTTTTGCCGAGCTTACAGCCGAAAAGTAGAATGAGTGGATGGCGGGAGCAAGCAAAAAAGCTAGCACGAAAAGCATCAGCGAAATCTTTGAAAGTTTCATGACTCTCCTCCTAAGAACACCCTGCTTATTAGGCTAAGCAGCCCTGAGTCCAATCGTCATCGGAGAGTGAGAGCCTTTGAGAAAGGACTCGCCAATGGAAGTCTACTGCCGGGACCAACTCTCGGCCGAGACAACTACAAAATCAGGAATACCGGGGACTTTATACGAGTTGACGGCGTGAGTCAATGAGTATTTTTTGTGGGCGTGATTGCTAAACGAGAGATTCCGCTTGTCGCTTGGACGCCGGGGCATATATTCTGGTTTTAGATCAAAACGACATCAATTTCTCGAAATGCAGGTGAATATAATACCGTCACGTTACAAAGAAATTTTCGCCGCGATTGGCTTTGCTCTTATTGTTCCGACCGCCGCTGTATGTCAGGCAAAGACACCGCCGACCTCATCACCGGTCCTCGTCAATTCCGATAAGCCGATCATCAACCGTGTCGATGCACAGACGTTGCCGAAACCTTTTGAGACGAAGAGCGCGTTTCGTGGGTCGAAGATAATTCCCCAGCCGGCGGACGCGAAGCTAGTCCTCCCGACCGGATTCAAGCTGAACGTCTACGCTGAAGGTGATTTTCGCGAACCACGGTGGATGACCTTGGCACCGAATGGCGACGTCTTTCTTGCCGACTCGCGTGCGAACTCGATCGTCGTACTTCGCGATAAGAATAAGGACGGCGTTGCCGAAGAGCGTTTCGTGTTCTCGGACAAGCTGTCGCAGCCGTTCGGGATGGCGTTCTATAAAGATTGGTTCTATGTCGCGAACACAGACTCGGTCGTTAGGTTCAAATACACTAGCGGACAGACCGCCGCGATAGGTGAGCCGGAGAAGTTGGTTGAGCTAACACCCGGCGGCTACAACAAACATTGGACCCGCAATATTCTGTTCTCACGGGACGGAACAAAGATGTTCGTCTCGATCGGTTCTGCAACCAATGTGAATGTCGAGGCGGATCCAAAACGCGCCGCGATCTCAGTTTACGATCCGGACGGAAAGAACCATCGGATTTTTGCATCCGGACTTCGTAATCCGATAGGGCTCGCATGGAATCCGAAGACGGGTGAGCTTTGGACCGCTGTGAACGAACGCGACGGACTTGGCGACGACCTTGTCCCCGATTACGTAACTTCAGTGAAGGAAGGCGGCTTCTATGGCTGGCCGTACTCGTACATCGGGCAGAACGAAGACCCGCGCCGAAAGGGTGAGAATCCCGATCTCGTGAAACGATCGATCGTACCCGATGTTCTACTGACATCACATTCGGCCGCGCTCGGGATCGTTTTCTATTCGGGAAAGATGTTCCCGAAGGAATACAACGGCGATGCTTTCGTCGCCTTGCACGGGTCCTGGAACCGACAGAAGCTGACGGGCTATAAGATCATCCGCGTCCGATTCAAGGACGGAAAGTTGGTCGGGAATCAGTATGAAGACTTTATCTCCGGCTGGCTCCCGGACGAGAATTCGAACGAAGTGTGGGGACGCCCGGTCGGATTGCTCGTCGCCGCCGACGGTTCTCTGCTGATCACCGACGATGGCGCTGATAAGATCTGGCGTGTGAGTTATGGAAAGTAACTACTCTCGTTCTTGTCGCTGAAGGCGACGGATATTATAGCCTAGGGTGAAGTGAGCGAAGCGAACGAAACCCTAGGGACGATACAAACCCAAGATCGCTCCCTGAAGGGGAGCAACATTCGCCGAGTGTTCGACCCCTTCAGGGTCGCGGCCCTTCAGCATCCTAAACCTAGGGTTCCAATCGCTACTCTCCTTCCACCCTAGGCTTTGATGTCATTCGCCCTTGGCGACGAAAGTTTTGCACGGGAGTAGAATCCAGTTTCCAGTCATCAGTAGCCAGTTGCCAGTCTGGAAACTGATTACTGGAGACTGGTAACTGGATTCTAACTATTTAGAATGCGGGCTCTTCATAGATCCCGTACACATCTCTCAGAGCAACGCAGATCTCTTCGACCGTCGCATAAGCCGCCACAGCTTCGATGATCGACGGCATAGTGTTCTCGTTCGCGACGGCAGCTTTCTTCAGACGTTCGAGCGCATTCGAAACTGCGCCATTGTCTCGGGTGGATTTAGTTCGAGCCAGGCGCTCAAGTTGATGGACTCGCACCGTTTCGTCGATTTGGAGGATGTCGGTCTTGTGGATCTCAGTCTGCATTGCGTATTTATTTACGCCGACGATGGTCTGCTCTCCGCGTTCGACAGCCTTTTGATATTGATACGCCGATTCCTGGATCTCACGCTGCGGGAATCCGGCCTCGACCGCCTCGACCATTCCGCCGAAACCGTCGATCTTTTCAAAGTAATCCATGCATCCCGAAATCATCTTCTCGGTAAGCGATTCGACGTACCAGCTTCCGCCGAGCGGATCTACCGTATTTGCAACTCCAGTTTCTTCAGCAATGATCTGCTGTGTGCGAAGCGCGATAAGCGCAGCGTTGTCGCTCGGAAGGGCGAGAGCCTCGTCGAAAGAATCAGTGTGCAGAGACTGGGTTCCGCCCAGTACGCCGGCAAGAGCCTGGATCGCGACGCGAGCGATGTTGTTCAGCGGTTGCTGAACCGTTAGCGATACTCCCGCCGTCTGCGTGTGAAACCTGAGCTGCATCGTACGGGGATTCGTCGAGCCGAATCGTTCCTTCATCGTTCGGGCCCAAACCACACGGGCGGCGCGATACTTGGCGATCTCTTCGAAGAAGTCGTTGTGAGCGTTAAAAAAGAATGAGAGCCGCGGGACGAATTCGTCGACATTCATTCCACGATCGACGCCGTATTGAACATACTCGACGCCGTCGCGCAGAGTGAACGCGAGTTCTTGCAGAGCCGTCGCACCGGCCTCACGGATGTGATAACCCGAGATCGAGATCGGGTTGTATTTCGGAACGTGCTTGACCGTGTATTCAAAAGTGTCGATGACCAGCTTCATTGCCGGTTTGATCGGATAGATCCATTCCTTCTGGGCGATGTACTCTTTGAGAATGTCGTTCTGCAGTGTGCCCGAGATCTTTGTGAAATCCGCGTTTTGTTTTTCCGCGACGACGAGATACATCGCGAGGAAGATCGGAGCGGGTGCGTTGATCGTTTGCGAGACAGTTACCTGATCGAGCGGGATGCCATCGAACAAGACTTCGAAATCCGCGAGCGATGAAACAGCGACGCCGCACTTTCCGACTTCGCCTTCGCTCAACGGAGAATCGGCATCGAGACCCATCAGAGCAGGAAGATCATACGCTACGGACAATCCTGTCTGGCCATGCTCCATCAAATACTTGAAACGTGCGTTGGTTTTCTCCGGTGAAGAGAATCCGGCGAACTGGCGCATCGTCCAGAGCCTGCCGCGATAACCCGTCGGGTGGATCCCGCGCTTGTAGGGGTACTCGCCCGGAAAGCCGACGTCGATGCCATCGGCATCGGATTCTGTGTAGAGCAGATCAACAGGCTCGAGCGAGACGCCTTCGAATTTTGCTTTTCGTTCCGGAGTTTTATCCAGAACGTTTTGGAGGGTCTCGTCTTCCCACCTTTGTTTTTCTGCCTCAGCCGCGCTTAGTGCTTCCTTAATTTCGGGTGCCATATTGCTTTTATTCACGCTGATTTTACCACAGTGGACAGGACTCCCCGAGTTTACGGGGCCGCAATAATTCGTTGATAAAGCATCTCCGTCTCGTCGACCATTCGCCGCAAGGAAAAGTTCTTCTCGACATGCTCACGCCCATACATCGCGAGCTGTTTGAGTTTTTCTTTGTCGTTGCTCAGTTCGAGAATCGCGTCCGCAAGTCGCTCGGGCGAGTCAATAGGTACGACCCGGCCGAGAGTCGGTTCGGAGATTATTTCCTTTGCACCCTTAGTCTCCGTCGCGATCACCGGTACGCCCGCGAGCATCGCCTCGGCGATCACGAAGCCGAACGATTCGCTGCGCGACGCCGAAGCAAAAATATCGAAGTTCGATAACACATCGGCAATATTATCCGACCATCCGGTAAGCTCGACCGTTTCCTCCAGATCCAACCCAGCAATGAGATCGCGCAGCGGTTTTTCATTTCTGCCGTCGCGCGACCTGTCTTCGCCGACGATCGTAAACCGCACATCAGGTTTCAGCTTTACGACTATTTTCGCGGCGCGAAGCAGAATATCAAATCCCTTCACGGGATCCAGATTTCCGATCGAGCCAACGCGCAGCCTATCGAGGCCGCTCGAGTTTCGCTTCGGGAATTTATCAACGTCCAGTCCGTAGCGGATCGTGACGATCTTCTCGTCCGGAAAAATCGCTTGCGATCGCAGGCTGTCGGCGACGGCGTTCGACGGTGCGATGACATACTTCACCTCCCGCAGAAAGATGCGATGCATTCGATTCATCGGAAATAGGACGTGCCGTGTAATGACGAACGGTATTTCAGCGATTCGAGACGCTGCGGCGGCGACCGGATAGTCCTTTGCGAAATGCGCGTTGATTAATTCGATCTGGTTCTCGCGTGCAAATTTACCGATCTTTATCGCACTCGAAATATCGAGCGCGTTTCGAAGCGGGAACTCGACGATATTCTTCGCGGGTAAATTCGACATCGCCCGCGGCATTGGTGAATCCCGAACAACTGCCGCGAAGATATCATGGCTCCGTTTTATCAGTTCATTCGAAAGGTCGGCGACATGCCGCTCGCCACCCCCTATCGACCGCGCTGTAGAAATCTGCAAAATTCTCATCCGTTTACAACGAAGCAGACTCGATTGCTATTGCCGCCAAAAACAAAAAATTGCAATCGCACCCGCTTGTCCTTACAATTAACCAATGCAAATTTCAAGGCTTTCCGCCGTGGTTTCGTTTCTCCTCGCCATCCAAATCCTCTCAGGCTGTTCCGCTCGAACCGAAAACAGCAATGCTGCGAACACCGCCGTTACGACTAATCCTTCGAATGCTTCGACAGCCGGTCCCAAGGACAATGTCGAGGAACTCGGCATGCTGGTTCGCCTTCCTTTTGAACCGGAGGAAGTCGCCTGGGAAGAAAAGCCCGAACAGAAAAAGCTTATCGCGGTCATCAGATTCTCCCCCGAGAATGCGCAAAAAATGGCAGCCGAAGTTGCAAAGAACGGACAAGGGTCAATTGAGACCCTAACGGTCGAGAGTTGGTATCCGAATGAGTTGATCGCACAGGGCGAATTGACAGGTGAATCGACCGTCAAGGGTCAATCGTATCCTGCCGACTCATTCCTGAATCCGCCCTATACAACCGGAAAGATCACGCGGATCGAGAATACCGACTACTACATTCTTCAAATGTCTTCGTAGCGCTTCAGCTTCCGGTAAAGCGTCGAAAGATCGATCCCGAGAATGTTCGCGGCCTTCACCTTATCCTCACCTACGCTCCCGAGTACTTCCATCAAATAACGACGTTCCATTTCCTCCAGTGTCGGTCTGAAACTTTCGTTGTCGCGAGTGCGGTATGATCGGTTCGCGCTGTTTCGAACTTTCTGCGGGAGACTGTCGAGGTCGATCTCGTCGCCGCTAAGAATGAATGCACGCTCGATGGCATTCTCGAGCTCGCGGATGTTACCGGGCCATTCGTAATTCGCGAGCGCTGCCATCGTCTCGAGGGTGATCGGTTTTTCCGCCGAGTTCTGGTTGCGGGCCGACTTAGCGACGAAGTGTTTTGCCAGCAGCGGGATATCCTCGATTCGCTCATGCAAGGAAGGGACGTAAAGCTCGACCACATTCAACCTGTAGAACAGGTCCTCACGAAACCGGTTTTCCTTTACCTCTTCTTCGAGATTCTTATTCGTCGCTGCGATTATTCGCGCGTCGAACTTAACAGCCGTCGATGAACCGACAGGCGTGACTTCGTGTTCCTGAAGGGCGCGTAGCAGTTTGACCTGGAGTGCGAGCGGCATCTCGCCCATCTCATCGAGAAAGAGTGTGCCGCCCGACGCCGCTCGAAACAGTCCTTTCTTGTCGGCGACAGCTCCCGTAAACGCACCCTTCGTGTGTCCAAACAATTCGCTTTCTAGCAATGACTCCGGCAGTGCACCGCAATTGACGGCGAGAAATGGCTGCGAAGAACGATTGCTATTCAAATGCACGGATCGTGCGATCAATTCTTTTCCCGTTCCGCTTTCGCCCTGTATCAAAACGTTCGCGTTTGTTCCCGCGACCTTTTGCACAAGAGTAAATATCTTTTGGAGGCTATCGCTATTGCCGACTATCTCGGAGAAGGAGTATTGCTTATCTAATTCACGCCGGAGGGCTCGGTTCTCGCGAAATAGATCCCGCTGTTGAAGTGCGTTCTTTACTGTTTGGAGCAGGTCGTCGTTAACGAACGGTTTGGTGACGTAATCATAGGCACCCTTGCGAAGTGCGGCGACTGCTGAATCGACGGATGAGTAGGCGGTCATGATCACGACGAGAGCATCTGGATCGATGTTCTTGATCCGATCCAGCAACTCGATACCATCCATGCCCGGCATTTTAATGTCAGTTAAAGTGGCCGAGATATCGTTTTCACCGAATGCCGCGAGGGCCGATTCGGCACTGTCGGCCGTAACGACGCTGTAACCGGAACCCTCAAGCAGCCGGCGAAGAATTGAGCGCATCAACTCTTCGTCTTCGACAACCAAAATAGTGTGTGGAGCCATAGCGTAAACAGCATCAGTCTAGCACATGGTTTATTCTTGATTCGCTTTCGTGTTAGCATCAAAAAGAACTCTCTCTCGTCAATAAATGCGGTTTTTTGCACCAATTCTTCTCGCGCTCACTGTTGGTCTGTCTTGCGTTGTCGTTTCAGCGCAACAGACGAATCCGGTCGAGCGTCAGGTAGCAAACCCGATCACCGACACACCAAACATCAACCCGGTGTCCGCCGAACAGAACATTTCCCCACCGAAAAAACCGAAGGCGAGCTTTGATCAGGAAGGCGGAGACGGCGATGTTGTCGTTTATTCGGAAAAGCAGTCGGTCGAAGGCGAAGAGGGAAAACGTATCTTGATCTATACCGGGAATGTCGATGTGCATTACGGTGCATATCGATTGCAGGCGAACAAGGTGACGCTGTATGAAGCCGAGGATAAGTTAGTGGCCGAAGGCAGTGTGGTTTTTGATCAGGGCGATGACCAGCGCATCACGGGGGCCCGAGCGGTTTGGAATTTGAAAACAAAACTGGGAACGTTTGAAGATTCGACGGGATTCACCAATCAAACGAACGACGGAACCGTGATCTATTTCACGGCCGAAAAGGTTGAGCGGACGGCTCTGGACGAGATCGTCGTTACGAAAGGGAAGTTCACAGCGTGCGAAGAAGCCGTGCCGAAATGGTCGTTCACGGCAGATTCGGCGCGGATCAAGATCAATAAGCGGATCAAGCTCAAGAACGCAAAGTTTCGTGTAAAAGATATACCCATCATACCGGTACCGTTCGCCTCGCTGCCCATCGAGCAACGCGATCGGCAATCGGGTTTTCTAACTCCGACGTTCGGCTATTCGGGCAGCAAGGGCTTTCGTTTGTCCGGTGCGTACTTCCAGACACTTGGTCGTTCCGCCGACGTTACGATCCGCGGAGACCTGTATACTCAGCGCGGTATCGGATATGGGCTCGACTTTAGAACGCGAGCGAACTCGCGCTCTTTTTTCAACTTTGGTTTTTATGCCGTTAAGGACAGGATCTTCGGTTCCAGCGCGAGCCCGGAAACTCCTGATCAAGGAGGCTCGCTGATTTACGGCGAAGGCGTCCACTATTTTTCGAATGGGTTCACGGCCGCGGCCGAGTTTCGCCTGACATCTAATCTCGACTTTCGACAGGAATTTTCAGACGGGATCCAACAGATCATCTCTCCGATCGAAGTGTCGCAGGCGTTTGTAAACAAGAGCTGGGATAATTACGAGCTTAATCTGCTCGCTCGCTCGCAAGTAATCTCGATACCGAATGTCCGCATAAAGCTGCGAAACCTACCAAGCGTGCACTTCGAAAAGCGGCCGTCGATGATCTCGTTTCTGAAGCCGCTATACTTTTCGTTTCAAACGAGTGTTGAGGGTGTCTCGCGTCGAGAAGAAGTGGACGACGTCGCGCAATACCAACAGGATGTGGGGAGCGATCCCGTAATTACGCCGGCGATCGGCCAGCGATTCGATGTGTATCCGGAAGTCACGCTGCCGATCAGTACGAAGTATGTGAATTTCACGGCGACGGCGGGCGGGCGGGTTACATACTACTCGAATTCATTTAACGATATGCGCCAGGTAGTCGGGCGTGACGTGATCCGAAAGTACGGATCGTTTCAGTTCGATATACGCCCGGTTGCCTTGGCGAGGAATTTTTATGGAAAGAAAGACGTGTTCATGTTCAGGCACGTTGTCGAGCCATTCGTTACGTATCGCTTCGTTAAGGGCATAAACAATTTTCAAAAGATAATCCGCATCGACGAGCTCGACACAATCACCGACACGAACGAACTCGAATTTGGATTGACCAACAGGATCTATACCAGGCGTTACTCTGAAGCCGTAACTGACGAAGCTCAGAAGCTTTTGCGAGAGACAGACGCCGAGGACAAGAAGCCTTTGTCCGTTCAACCATACGAGATCTTTAATCTGACGGTCCGCGGGAAGTACTTTTTTGACAAAAGGTTCGGCGGAGCTTTGATACCCGGACAGCGAAACCAGATCGAGCCCATAACGGCAGTCAGTTTTTATACCTTCGGTGGAGTGCCGCGGCGGTTTTCACCGTTGAATATTGACGCCACTTATCGGCCCCAGCGAACGATTTTTGTAAATACACGTATGGACGTAGGTGTTCACGGCGACGGCATTCGATCAGTTTCGGCGACGATCGGTTACGACACGCCTTTGTTGAAATTTTTCCAGACGTTGTATTACACCAGGGCCGTCGACCTTGTTCCATCGCTGCAGATCTACGCGAACAGTGAAGGCAAGGAAGCGGGAACACTGCGAGGGGCACAGTGGAATCCTTCGGTCTTTATCGGAAACCGGGACCGCGGACCCTACGGCGGGACGTCGCTCTTTTTTGATTTTGAAAACCGCCAGGCATCGGGGCTCTCGCCGCTCATCAGCTCACTCTACACTGCCGGCTACGCGTACGACTGCTGCTCACTCGCCGTGCAGTACTACACCTTCAACGTTGGCGTCCGCAAGGAAAACCGCCTTGTCTTTAGTTTCCGGCTGAACGGCATCGGCGCGTTCGGCACCGAACAGTTCGGCCAGGGATTGAGATAGAGAGCGGGTGAGCTGATCTTCCAGCTATCTTCCCGAACGCCGCAGGGATTTTGCTAACGATTGAATATTCTTCTGCAGGACCTCGCCTGAATCGGGTTTCTTGGCTCTCGGGCGGAAGTTCTCCGGCTCCGGTAAACCAAAGAAGTCGAAAACCCTTGTTCTCAAGTCACCCTCTTCTGTGAAAAAGGTTTCCAGATCGTCATCGACCTTATCGTCAGGATCGCCGTCAGACGTGGCCACGAATGTGTCATAGACCTCTGTCATTGTGAAGTAACCCAGGCCTCGATAGGCCTCGAATTGTTTCTCGTCGTACATTTGGTCGCCGGTCGACTGATGTGGGAATGTCTCGTTCGCCTCCGCGTAATGCAGGATGTCAGTGTACTCATTTTCATAATAGGCCGGACGCATATAGAGCAGCGTCCCTGTAAGATTCTTGCCATTGACCTTCTCCGGGTATGTTATTTCTCCAACCGCGAAACGAACCGCGCCTTTCTTGCCGTCGGCATCAGTATCACGAGAGACGATTTTTATGCCTTTATTGAACTTGATATCAACGCCGAGGTCGACCTTGCATTTTTGTATTGCGTTTGAGATCTCGCCGAATTTAAAGCTCTCGTCAGCAGCACCGTCGCTAAGGAGAATAAACCGGCAGCGCCTGAGGACCATTTCATAAAGGGCGAGATTCTCGAAGTGCCCGCCGTCGGATACATTGAGAAAGCGCTTGTCTTCGTCCGTGCGTCCGAGCGTTTCATTTATAAGTGGAAACACGGCGATCGACGGGCCGACCTTCTGAAAGAATCGATAGTTGCCGAACCACCCGCCCCAATCCAGCTCAGATCCGACCGGTCCAGTGTTCCCGAGCCACCAGCCGAGTCGAATATTGAAGAGAGACATCAGAAACGTTACGACCGGCGACGATATATAGCCCATGTTCGGGTTCGCCGCCGCTCCCGA
>JANMUW010000220.1:0-2385 GCA_031392105.1 Acidobacteriota bacterium
GGCGGGCTTGCCCCCGCTTCAGCGCAGAACTTCAAGCATCTGATTGTGGATAGCTCCGTTGCTCGCGACGATCGGCGGATGGTAAATACTGAATTTCGACCCGTCATAATAAGTCACGAGACCGCCCGCTTCCTCGATAAGAAGCTTTCCCGCCGCGACGTCCCAGGGATTCAACCCTTCTTCCCAAAAGCCATCGAACCGGCCGCACGCAACGTACGCCATGTCGATCGCCGCCGAGCCATCGCGGCGCACGCCGCGAGAGTTCAGCAAAAAATCCGTCAGGTGCCGGGCGAAATTTTCCTTTTGCTTGAAGTCGTACGGGAAGCCCGTGACAATAAGCGAATCACCAAGCTTGGCGGCGGTGGACACACGAATCGGCTTACCGTTCAGAGTCGCTCCGCGGCCTCGCTCGGCGGCGAAAAGCTCGTCGCGTGTCGGGTCGAATGTCACGCCGATCACAACTTCGCCTTCGTGTTCGAGCGCGATCGTGACGCAAAAGCAAGGATACCCGTGTGCGTAATTCGTCGTGCCGTCGAGCGGATCGATTATCCATTTCCAGATCGTGTCACCGCCTCTGACTATGGCCTCGCCCGACTCTTCGGCGAGTATCGCGTGTTTCGGATAATACGAATTGATCCGCTCGATGATGTGAGCTTCGGATGCGAGATCTGCTTCGGTGACAAGGTTGATGTCACCCTTTTTTGTGACGGTCGTCCGGCCAAACTTCTCCATTAAGATGTGCCCGGCTTGCTGCGCGGTTTCGATTGCGAAATTGAGCATTCACCAATTTTAGCCACAGAGCACACCGAGAATACAAAGGCGAGCAAAGGAATTCTCTGTGTGCTCTGTGGCAAATTCTACTTCATGATCGCCAGGATCTCCGTCTGGTGCGGGGCCGTGATGATGGCATCGTTGCTACTCACATATACATCGATCTCCGAACGCACGCCGAACTTCCCTTCGAGATAAATTCCAGGCTCGATCGAGAACGCGGTCCCGGGAATCAACCGACGTGAGTCGCGAGTTTCGAGATTGTCGATGTTCGCACCATTACCGTGACCCTCTTCGCCGATCGAATGTCCCGTGCGATGCAGGAACTGATCGGCATAGCCTGCTTTGCTGATGACACCGCGAGAAACATCGTCGACATCGGCACCGCGGATCGACTTTCCAGATTGAAACGAACTCTTCACGAAATTGAAGGCCGCTTGCTGAGCTCCATAAACGATATTCCAGATCTTCGCGTACTCTTCCGGAACCGTCTCGCCTACGTATCCCATCCAGGTCAGATCAACTGCCGGCGCCTTCGGTTTTGTAAGTTTTGAAACTGAATCGATCAGCACGAGATCCCCTCGCTTTATCGGCGAGTTCCGTTCCTTCGTCGGAAAATAATGCGGCGATGCGGCGTTCGCATTCACTGCGACGATCATCGGCGAGGGCTGCATTCCCTCTTCCGAAAAACGCTTCATCATAAATTGCTGAACGTCGATCTCGGTCGTCGGCTCGTTGGCAATCATCCGGCGTTTTATTTCGCCGAATGCTTCGAGGATGATCTTCTGCAGTTTCGCACATGCCTCTTTATGCATGGCGAGCTGATCGTCAGTCCAGACCGCTTCGAATTGCTGAACAAGATCGGCACTCGATTCGATCGTCACACCAAGGCTTCTCACCATTTCGATCGTACCTGCATCGACGCGGGAAATGTACGGAATGTCGTTGTTTGGCGAGTATTGCATCGCGATCCGCTTGCGGGTTCCGATCGCGGTTTTCACCTGCGATTTCAGCAGCGACCATTCACGATAGATTAGCTTCTTTCCCGGCAAAACATCGATCTGATCCGGCTCGATCGCATGAACCACCTTTATCGGCTCGCCTGTCGCCGGTATGAAATAGAACCATCGACGCGATCCTCCGAGACGTTCGGTTTTTAAGATCCGAGGTGTTAGGATATCGCTCCCGCGAAAATCGTAGAACAGCCAGCCATCAAGTTTTTCTTTTTGAAGAGCAGCCTGGATCTCCGAAATTCTCGAAATTTGTGTCGATGCTTTCGGCCCCGCGGCAGCAGCTTCTGTCGCGTCAGCTACCTGCTTTTTGACGTCGCCGTTTCCGGCAATATCCTTACGACGTCCCGAAGTCGTACCGGAAGCCGGTGGTGTAACCTGAGCCGACGCGAATGTTGAGACGAGAATGATCGACGCAACCAAGAGCGGAGATAAAAGCTTCATAAAGTTGAGGTCCGTCTAGCGGAAATACACATCGACGTAATCGGTCACCGGATCGCACGGATTGTCCATCTGCTGCAGCCGCCAGTACTTTCTTTTGCCTGTGATCTTAAATGTAAACTCGCCGTCGCGGGTGCACGGTTGTCCGCCGTTGATGTGGCCG
>JANMUW010000221.1:0-5589 GCA_031392105.1 Acidobacteriota bacterium
CGGGCACAGAACAGACCGTCACGTTCCGGCTTAAACGTACGGTAGTTGATCGTTTCTGGCTTGGTGACCTCGCCGTGCGACCACGAACGAATCTTTTCCGGAGAGGCTAGCGAAATTCGGATAGCTTCGTAATTCGTGGTCAGTTGTGTTTTGTTGTCGTTATTAAATCGAAACATATATCTCCAAGTTTCTGGTTTCTAGTTTCTTGTTTCTAGTTCGAGTCGCACCGAGCAACTCGAAACCAGAAACTAGGAACAAGAAACTCCTTAGTCCACTCCTACGATCGCATCGACACCTGCTGCCACATCCTCGGGATCGATCTCATCCTCCTGGATAAGCTCGACGTCGAGACAAAGCGACTGCAGCTCGCGAACCAGCACGTTGAACGATTCCGGAATACCCGGCTCGAAGTTCGAAACGCCCTTGACGATCGTTTCGTAGATCTTCGAACGGCCTGCCACATCGTCGGATTTGCACGTCAGCAATTCCTGTAGGATGTGCGCCGCACCGTACGCTTCAAGTGCCCAGACCTCCATCTCACCGAACCGCTGTCCGCCGAACTGAGCCTTACCACCGAGCGGCTGCTGCGTGATCAACGAGTACGGTCCGATCGAGCGAGCGTGGATCTTGTCGTCGACAAGGTGCGAAAGCTTGAGCATGTAGATGTAACCAACGGTTACCTTCTGCTCGAACTGTTCGCCTGTTAGACCGTCATACAGACGAGTCTTGCCCGAGGGCCCGACTGACGGTGGCAATCCAAGCTCGTCGTACTTCGCGTTCGCTTCGCCGATGTATTCCTTGATCTCCTTCTCGCTTGCTCCGTCGAATACGGGCGTTGCGAAGTGATAACCAAGAACTCGGGCGGCCCACCCAAGATGGGTCTCGAGGATCTGCCCGACGTTCATACGCGAAGGCACACCAAGCGGATTGAGCACGATCTCGACCGGAGTTCCGTCCGGCAAGTACGGCATATCCTCTTCGGGCAGGATGCGGGCGATAACACCCTTGTTACCGTGGCGGCCGGCCATCTTGTCACCGACGCTCAGTTTTCGTTTCATAGCGACGAAAACCTTGACCATCTTAATGACGCCCGGAGGCAGCTCGTCACCTTGCTTCAGCTTTGTGATCTTCTCGTCGTAGATGTCCGAGAGAATGTTGATCTGCCGATCGGTCCGCTGTTCGTATTCCTTAACTTCGGCAGAGACGTCGATCGACCCGGCCGATACTTCGATCTTCCGCAGAAGCTTCGGATCGAGCTCCGCGAGGATCTCGCGCGACAGCGTCAGCCCTTTCTTCAGGATCACCTCGCGGCCATCCTTCAGATCGTCTGTCAGCTTTCGCTTTTCAAACAATTCGTAGATTCGCTCGTCACGCTGTTCCTGCAAGATACGAATTTCGTCTTCGAGATCGCGGCGAAGATCTTCTTCTTCCATTCCCTCGATATCGAGGCTTCGTTCATCCTTGTCCTGACCCTTACGAGTAAAGACCTGAACATCGACCACCGTTCCGTCGATTCCCGGCGGGCAGGTGAGCGAAGCGTCTTTCACGTCGCCGGCCTTTTCACCAAAGATCGCACGGAGAAGTTTTTCTTCAGCCGTCAGCTGCGTTTCGCCCTTCGGCGTAACTTTTCCAACGAGGATCGAGCCCGGCTTGACCTGAGCACCGATCCGGATGATTCCCGACTCGTCGAGATCACGAAGCATGTTCTCGCCGATATTCGGGATGTCACGCGTGATCTCTTCAGGTCCGAGTTTTGTGTCGCGAGCTTCGATCTCGAGTTCCTCGATATGGATCGACGTATAGTAGTCATCCTTCACGAGCCGCTCAGAAACAAGGATCGCATCCTCGAAGTTGTAACCACGCCACGGCATGAACGCCACCAGCACGTTCCGGCCGAGTGCGAGCTCGCCGCGGTCCGTACACGGTCCGTCGGCAATGACCTCGCCTTTTTTCACGGCCTCACCAACGGCGACGATCGGACGCTGGTTGATACACGTGTTCTGGTTCGAACGCTTGAACTTGACCAGCGAATAGATGTCCGCGGTCACCTCACGCGAGATCGTACCGTCGACGCGATGATCGGCCTTGACGATGATGCGTTCGGAATCGACATAATCGACGACGCCGTTTCGTTTCGCGATAACGACCGCGCCCGAGTCACGAGCTGCGATCTTTTCCATTCCGGTCCCGACATACGGCGACTCCGCCCTCAAAAGCGGAACAGACTGCCGCTGCATGTTCGAACCCATCAGGGCTCGGTTGGCATCGTCGTTTTCGAGGAACGGTATTAGCGACGCCGCAACCGAAACGAGCTGTTTCGGCGACACGTCCATGTACTGGGTATCGGAGCGGTGGGCCGTGATAAATTCACCTTTCTGTCGCGCCGCGTTTCGCTCGTTGACAAAATTTCCCTTTTCATCGAGCTCAATATTCGCCTGACCGATGATCCATTTATCCTCTTCCCACGCCGTCAGGTAGAACGGATACGGCTCGAATTCAGCGTGCTTACCGCCATCCTTTCCGAGTTTCTTATTCGCTTTCTCAACTTCCTCTAGCGGCACGTGCTCACGCGGTTTGAACTTCGTCGCGCCGCCGTTGTGGATCTTCACGTACTCGATCACACGGCCGTCTTCGACTCGTCGATATGGCGATTCGATAAATCCGAATTCGTTGATCCGCGCAAAACAGGACAGACTCGAGATCAGACCGATGTTCGGACCTTCCGGAGTCTCGATCGGGCAGATACGTCCGTAATGCGTCGGGTGAACGTCACGAACTTCGAATCCGGCACGCTCACGGGACAAGCCGCCCGGCCCGAGGGCCGATAGACGTCGCTTGTGCGTGATCTCGGACAGCGGATTCGTCTGATCCATGAACTGCGAAAGCTGCGATGAACCGAAGAACTCACGAACCGCGGCGGTCACCGGCTTTGCGTTGACCAGATCCCGGGGCATGGTCGTGAACATGTCCTGTTGGATCGACATCTTTTCCTTGATCGCACGTTCCATGCGCTCAAGGCCGATGCGGAACTGATTCTCCTGCAGCTCACCGACCGCGCGGACGCGGCGGTTGCCGAGGTGATCAATGTCGTCCTGGCTGAAATGCTCGCTGTTCCTTTTCATGCGAAGCAGGTAATTAACCACTTCGACAAAGTCACTCGCCGCGAGCAGCGGATCGTTGATCCGGTCGCGCTCGGGGCGGCCCATCTTGATGTTGAACTTCAGACGGCCGACACGCGAGAGATCGAACCGGCGCGAATCGAAGAACATTCCTTCGAGAAGGTGATACGCAGTCGGTACGGTTGGCGGATCGCCGGGCCGCATCTTGCGGTAAATTTCCAGAAGTGCGTCGACGGGTTTGAGGATCGCGTCCTTCTTCAACGTCTGCGAGATCACTTCACCGATCTCGTCCGCTTTCGGGAAGAACACTCCAAAGCTCTCGATACCTTCCTCGATGATCTGCTGAAGCTTCGCCGCGGTAAGTTCGGTGTTCGATTCGACGATGACCTCACCGGTCTCCGTATTCACGACGTCGTCGACGACATACGCCGCTTCGAAATCGTTGATAGAAACCTCGACCTTGTCCTTCTTCAACCGCCGAAGCTCGGCGATCGCGGACTTCGTAACCTTCTTGCCGGTCTTCGTGATCTCTTCCTTGCGATCCTTGAGATCTTCCTCGGCGCGCATACCGACGAGATTCGTCGCTCCCTCGGGTTTGACCTGCAAGTAGATCTTGCCCTTCGAAACGACTGCTTCGTCAATCGTGTAGAAGAGCTTGATGATATCGGCGTTAGAATACTCGGCGTTCTTTACGACTTCCTCAAGAATGCTGTCCGACACGGTCTTCATGTCGATCTGCGGGTTCAGCCACATGCCAAGGGCTCGCAGGAAGATCGTCGCGAGGATCTTTCTCTTGCCTAGCCGCGCGTGCAAGATTCCTTTCTGGTCGTATTCGAACTCGACCCACGAACCGCGGTACGGGATGATCTTCGCAAGATATTCGTCACGGTCGCCCTTAAAGAAAACTCCAGGGCTGCGATGAAGCTGCGACACGATCACGCGCTCGGTTCCGTTGATGATGAACGTTCCGTTGTCGGTCATCAGCGGGATCTCGCCAAAGAACACATCCTCTTCCTTGATATCGCGGATCGTCGATGTACCGGTCTCGGCGTCCTTATCGAACACCGTAAGGCGGATCTTCACCTTGAGCGGGACGCTGTACGACATGCCGCGTTCCTGACATTCCTGCTGGTCGTGCTTGTGCTTTAAGCCTACGGGCTCTCCGCAATTCGGGCAGAGCTTCGGCCTCACGGCATTGAACGTTCCGCAATTGTTACAGAGAACCTCTGCGGGATTGAACGGATCGACTTTGATCTTCGATCCGCAGTTCTTACAGTTTGCCCGGAGGTGTTCCAACCCTTCGAGGTTTCCACACTTACACTGCCAGTTTCCGATCTGGTATTCGACGTACTCAAGCGTCGCCGTCTCTCGAAAATCCGATACAGGGAAAATCGAACCGAAGACCGATTGCAACCCGATGCTGTCCCGCTCTTCGGGAATGAGATCCATCTGCAGGAACCGGTTGTACGATTCGCGCTGGACCTCGATCAAATTCGGGATCTGAGCTGTAGTGTAGATCTTCGAGAAATCTATTCGCTCCGGCGACTGACTCGTCCGGCGTCCCAGGCCATGTGAATTATTTTGAAGCGGATTATTGATCATATGCGTAATAAGCCTGTAGAAAAAACCTGTTGATTTATCCGTCGTTTGTTGTTAGGATTCCCGTGTTAACAGGACACTCCCGAGAACAATTTATAGAAAAGACGGCAAATGCGGTCGAGGGTAAAGTTTTCCCTGACCGCTTTTCAGCAGTAAATCGCTGCTACTTTATTTTTCGAGAGTGCCGCAAAAAGACACCGACTCCCATTTTTGCGATCGTAAAGATCGCGTCAAAACCGCAAGAAACCTCGATAAAACCCAGGCTTCACACCCGTCCGGAGACGGAAATCGCTACTCAGTCAAACCAAAATCTAAATCGAGCGCTGGCATTAGCTTAACAGCTAGACCTTGCTGACACAAATTTGGTTTTGAATCCCGGCTCCAGGCGGCCACTTCCGCATCTCCAGATGGTCCACGGGGCAGCCGTCTAAAGCCGGGATCTCAAAACTGACTATTTGACCTCGACAGACGCGCCGGCTTCCGTAAGCTTGGTCTTGATCTCTTCGGCTTCGTCCTTCGAAACGCCTTCTTTCAGCGCTTTCGGGGCACCGTCGACCAGATCCTTCGCTTCCTTGAGACCGAGGCCCGCAACAACTTCGCGAACAACCTTGATGACCGCGATCTTGTTGCCGCCGGCAGCGGTCAGGATAACGTCGAACGTATCCTTTTCTTCAGCAGCCGGAGCCGCATCACCGCCCGGAGCCGCCATCATCATCGGAGCGGCAGCCGCAGCAGCCGAAACACCGAAAACGAAGGCAACCGAATTGGCGATATTAAAACTTCTTATTAATGGAGACATCGGAATAGTTAAGTGATTTTCGAACAATGCCAAAACTTCGGCACTCAACCCAACACTTTCTTTTCCAAAAAC
>JANMUW010000232.1:0-1581 GCA_031392105.1 Acidobacteriota bacterium
GGAGCGACATAAACATGAGTTTCATGACCGACATCAAAACCATTCGCGAACGCGCCCGACGTGAGATAGAAGAAGGCGCGATGACCCAGGATTATTCACTCGACAAAGATACGGCCGTCAAGATCCTCAACGAGGCCCTTGCGACCGAGATCGTTTGCGTGCTGCGATATCGCTTTCATTATTTTATGGCGAGCGGCATCCACAAAGACGGAGCGGCCGCGGAGTTTCTCGAGCATTCGAACGAAGAACAGCGGCACGCCGATATGATCGCGGAGCGCATCAAGCAGCTCGGCGGAAAGCCGCAGATGAATCCCGCGATAATCGCACAGGTGAGTCACTCCGAATATGTCGAGGGAACGTCGCTCGAAGACATGCTCCGCGAAGACCTCGTCGCCGAACGCATCGCGATTCAGACCTACCGCGAGATGATCACGTTCTTTGGTCATAAAGATCCGACCTCGCGCCGTTTGATGGAAGAGATCCTCGCGGTCGAAGAGGAACACGCCGATGACATCGCCGATCTCCTTTTCGCGGTCGAACCCGACAATGTCGAGAACGTGAAGAATCTTTATTTTGCCGAAGAGGTCCCCGGCCAATCCCGCGCCGGCAAAAGCGCGAAGGGAAGTGCAGCAAGCAAAACTGATAGGAAAGGCAAGAAGGCGAAATCAAAAGCCGCGGGACGGTAACTCTCCGCTACGTTGATGCCGGCTGGATCAACCGCGGATGACGAGGTTTTCTGAAAAGAACCTGTGTCTTTTCATGTCATCTGCGGTTGATCGCGCCGCCCTTTGAGAATTAAACCGATCCTTTCAGAAAAGCTTCGACTATAGACGACCGAAGTTTAGACAGATTCGTCCCACCTCGATGGCCGGCATTAGAGCTGAGACATTTTTCAACATAGCGCCGCTTTGCTGTCATGGACCAGCAGTTGTAATTGCGGGGAATCCGCCAATGCCGTTCGGTCGCGATCTTCTCAACCCGTTCCGGCAACGGCTTCCCGTCCATCTCCGTTTCGATAAAGACCTTCAGTTGATCGAGCTCATTAACATTCCAGTAGGATACGCTTACCATCGGATCGATCTGGAAAAGCGTTTCACGAAGACTCGATCTATCCAACGTGCAAAGCAAATCAGTAGCAGTTTCGATATCCTCGTTGATTACCCTCGCGAATCTTTCACCCAACGTCTCCGCCTGCCATTGATTTTCAACGAACTTGGTGTATACGACGGCGATGGCATCGGGGTCGCACTGTTGTGCGTCGGCGGAAAGAGTGAAAAGAATCAGGAAACCGATTGCGACGAGAAAGTGTTTCATGAGATTGATCCTCCTGTCCGTCAGAGTATGCGTACGGACAATAGGTTGCTCATCGGTGGGCGTATACCGGCTAGTGCTAAGCGGTAAACGGTAGGTGGTAAGTTCGAGAGTTAATTATTTCGGGTTATTTCGCGTGATTTCGTGGTTTCAGTCTTAAGAAGCTGCAACCACGAAACGCACGCAGTCATAACTGGAGGCTTCCTTATTCTTTTCTTTTCCGTGCGTTCCGTGTGTTCTGTGGTTAGAAAAGGTCGCGAACCATTTGAC
>JANMUW010000245.1:0-9013 GCA_031392105.1 Acidobacteriota bacterium
CCGCGGCGTGAGCTCGGCATCGCCGATGTCGCCTTCGGTCAGACGTTTTATTTCCGCGAGCACCAGCTCTACGACCTGCGCAGCCGACTCGTTCTTTGTCTGCGTTCTTGTCGAAAAATTCGATGTGTCCCATCGCCACGAGAAACTGCTTCCGGCTCCGTAGCTGAGTCCGCGCTTGATACGGATCTCCTGATTCAGCCGCGAGGAGTAACCGCCGCCCAGCACCGAGTTCAGCGCGATTGCAGGATAGTAAGATTTAGCAACGGTCGTCTTGGGTACATCAGCGTTTCCATAATCAACTCGTCCTTCATCTACCGAGATCGCATAATTTACGGCGGCCTGCCCCGAGTCCGGAAGATCGACAACGAGGATTCGCCTAAACGCGGGCGTCGCCACCCGTGCTCGGCCTTCAGGAGGTGCTCCCGTTTCGATCATGGACGCGATGATCTCCTTACGAACCGAACCTGTCCAGCGTCCGAAGAAAGTCATGGCAAGCGTCCTCGCCTTTAGAGGAGAGACTTCCCCGGCAAAGATGAGAATTGAGTTGGTCGGATCATAATAGGTCTTGAAGAAATCCTGCAGGTCGGGACGCTTGAGCGCGGCGAGGCTTTCCGGTGTCCCGCCGGCAGGATGCTCGTCGAAGCTGTATTTACTCGTGACATAGGTGGCGAGAAATCCTGGCTGCTTTAGATTGTAAGTTAACCCGTCGAGCGTCTGAGACTTCAAAAGATCGAGCTCTTTCTGCGCGAACGACGGGTTTAAGACCACATCGGCCATTATCGCCATCGCCTGGTCGAGCTTATCCGCCGTTACCGTTACCGTGACGACCGAATTGTTCCAGCCGGCACCGGTATTGATCGAGCCGCCAAGGAATTCCATCTGCTCGGCGATCTGGGTCGCCGTCCGCGTCTTTGTTCCCTTCGTGAGCATCGACGCCGTCATGTTTGCGAGGCCGGACTTGCCGGCGTCTTCGACCGATGCGCCATTTCTCACGAGCAATTGCACGGTTACGAGCGGTACATTCTTTCTTTCGACAACGGCGACGGTCAGACCGTTCCTCAATTTCGCTTCCTTGACCGCAGGAACAGAAACCGATTTCGGAGCGGCCGGAGCCGGGGGCATTTCCTGCGCGAAACCGTCTATGCCCGAGACGCCCAGGCACACAGCTAAGAGTATGAATACTGAAAACGAAGACATGGCGTGCCGGATCGAAGAACCTCGGCGCTTCCGCGCCTCGAACGTGAAAATACTCTTGTTCATTTATTTCTGTTCCCCCTGGGTGTAATAGATCACGACCCGGTTGTTATCGCTGAAGTACTTCTTCATCACACGCTGCACGTCGGCCGCAGTGACGGACTGAAGCCGTTGGATCTCGGTATTGGCAGCTCGCGGATCACCGTTGTATGCAATTCCCCGCTCGATCACGGTTGCCTTGCCGTCATTGTTTTCTCGATTCTGAATCGCTTCGGTGATCAGTTGATTCTTTGCTTTCGCAAGTTCCTTTGCGCTGACGGGCGCGTCCTGCAGGAGTTTCAGTTCGGCGAGTAGAGCTTTCTCCAACGCGTCGGGCGCCTTGCCCTCGGACGCGATGGCGTAAAAATACAACAACCCGCGATCAACTCGGATGTCGGTCGTGAACGCAGCTTCCTGCGCGATCTGCTGCTTATAGACAAGACTTTGATACAGCCGTGAGCTTTGACCGCTCGAGATGATCTTCTCGGCGACTTGGAGCGCAGGGACATCGGTACTTCTCGAATCAGGCGCAAGGTACGTTATCGCGACCGCCGGAAACGGAACGTTCGGAGCGGTCAGCGTATGGCGTTGTTCGGCCGTCCGATCAGGTTCGATGGCAGTTACCCTGGGTATCGTACCTGACGCCTTAGCGAGGCGGCCGAAATACTTGTCCGTCCACGCGTCGAACTGCCGCTGGTCGAAGTCGCCGACCACGATGAGAACCGCATTGTCCGGACGGTAATAAAGCTTGTAAAACTCGTTCGCATCGCTCGGCGTGGCCGCCTGAAGCTCGTCGAGATTTCCTATTCCCGGACGCTTGTAAGGGTGAGTGGAAAAGGAGAGCTTTTCAATGTACTGGCCAAAAAGCATCCCGTACGGATTGGCGAGAATTCGCTGGCGAAACTCTTCTTTTACCACGTCCCGCTCCGAGACGAAGTTAGGCTCGTCGACGTTCAAGTTAACCATTCGGTCAGACTCGGCCCACAACAGGGGCTCCAAATAATTCGAAGGAACTACCTCGTAATAGTTCGTAAAATCGTCCCACGTCGATGCGTTGTTGAAGCCGCCGACGTCCTCGGTCAGGCGGTCCATTTTTTCACTCGGCATGTTCTTCGTCGATTTGAACATCATGTGCTCGAACATGTGAGCAAATCCCGAACGGCCCTGGGGGTCGTCTTTTGACCCGACCTTGTACCAAACGTGGATCGCCACGGTCGGCGTCGTATTGTCCTGAAGGGACACAACCTTCATTCCGTTTGAAAGCACGCGCTCTTTGATATTTAGCGGGGCGATCTTTACCTGGGCTGCCGCGGTGATCACCGAAAGAACACACACGAGAGTTACGAAGAATTTCTGCATAATCGTATTCATGGAACCTTCCTGAGATTCGTACGCAGTAGAGAAGGTTTTTGTTTATCGAAGAAGTCTAATTCAAAAGAAAAACGACGGAAACATCCGCGTTGATACTTATCGCTCCCGGAGAAAACGTTGCCATCGATTGTCTCGATGTAACGACGGAAGGTCCTGACCTGAACGACGATATCGTGCTGTTCGAGGACCGGTTGCTCGATGTGAAAAGGGTTTGATCCGTAAGTTTTCCTTCTTTGACGAGGATCGCCTTTCCGATTTTCTGCCCGATCGCTCCCGCCATTGCCGAAGCTTTCTCAAACGCGGCCTTCATAGCATTCTCGCGCGCCATGTCCTTAAACTTACGCAATTCGGACGATTCAAACTTAACGGAATCCACTTCCGAGATCCCGGTTTTTAACACCTCGTCAAGAAATGCTTGAAAGCGAAATACATCGGTCATTCTGATCGCGACGGTGGTCGAGACCTCGTATCCGAGAAACACTTTGGTACCGATCTCGTCGCCATCCTCGTCGAAGATTCGAGTCTTCGGGTCTCGGACCGAGTTGTACTTCATCTCGACGGAGATGTAGTGCGTCTTCACATTCTCAGGCTTTACGTCGAACTTGCGCGTCAACGCGATTACCTGGGCCAAAGCGGCGTCGGCCTCGCGCTTCGCGATTTGCAGATCTTTGTTTGTCTTTGTAACGTCGAGCGAGATCGCTACCTCGTCCGGTTCAACGAGAATGTCCGCACTTCCACTGACTTCGATCGTGGGCGGTTTCAATTCATTTGGTTGAGCGCATCCGGCGACGGCTGCCAGCGCGATTATCGTGAGAAGGAACGCAATTCTAACCATTTCGAACATGCCTCCGTGGGAAAGTACCGTTGATGTTGATGCACCGAAACGTGTTTTAGTGGTCGGCGTTAAGCCTGATAGTCGTAAAAACCTTTTCCGCTTTTGCGGCCCAGCCATCCTGCATCGACATACTTTTTCAGCAGCGGGCATGGGCGATACTTCGGATCGCCGAGGCCATCGTGCAGAACGTTAAGGATCGCGAGGCAAACATCGAGGCCAATGAAATCAGCAAGTGTGAGCGGACCCATCGGATGATTCATCCCGAGTTTCATGATCTCGTCGATGGCTTCTTTTGTCGCAACACCTTCGTGCAGGGCGAAAACTGCCTCGTTTATCATCGGCATCAACACGCGATTCGCGACAAACCCCGGATAGTCGTTACATTCGACCGGAACTTTGCCGAGCTTTTCCGAAAGTTGCTTCACCTTTGCGTAAGTCTCGTCTGAAGTCGCGATCCCGCGGATCACTTCGACGAGTTTCATCAAAGGCACCGGATTAAAGAAGTGCATTCCGATAACCTTGTCCGGGCGCTTGGTAGCAGCAGCGATCTTCGTGATCGAGATCGAGGATGTGTTCGACGAGAGGATCGCGTCCGGTGACGTGATCGAATCGAGTTTCTCGAAGATCTGCTTTTTGATCTCAAAATTCTCGGTCGCCGCTTCGACGACAAGCGAGCAATCCTTGAGATCCTCGAGAGCTGTCGTCGTTCTTATTCGTCCGAGCACCTCGCCTTTTTGCGCCTCGGTCATCGTTTCCTTTTTCACGAATCGATCGAGGCTCTTGCTGATATTCTGAACGCCTCGATCGAGAAACGCCTGATCGATGTCGCACATGATCACGTCAAAGCCCGCACCCGCGGCCGTTTGGGCGATCCCGTTGCCCATCGTACCGGCACCGATTATTCCGATAGTTTCTGCCATTGTTTAGTTCCCCAAATTTATTGTTGCAACTTTGCCTAGAATTTACTGAATCTTTGCAGGCGGAAGAAACGAGCGACCGGAACCGCATCCGGTCGCCCAAGCGTTTCCTCGTACTCGCGTGATGGTTTCAGGCAAAGCCCGATGAGATCGCAAAGAGTTTTCTGCGGCGATCTATTATTGCCAGCTGCTCGGCGTTGGCGGAGGCGGCGGCATCGCCGAACTCGAGTTCAAACCCGCGTAAAAGTTCTTTCCGACTTCGCCAAAAAAGAACCAGAGTCCATAGATCCCAAGCGCGGTGCCGATCGGAAAGCTAAGTAGGACCAGAATGCTGACGATAATTCCGAGCGTCCTCCCCACGGGCCGCTCTTTCATCACCTTTAGACCGGTAATTAAAGTTAAGCTGCCGATGATCAGCACAACGATTCCGACTATCACTCCGAGGCCCATGAAGACGCCGCCCATCACCTGGTCCTCGTCCCGGCTGGTGGTCATCATCGCACCGCCCAGGACGACGTAAACCAGAAACATGAAAATTCCACCCAGAAGCTGTAGTCCCGCCAGGATAAAATAGAAGATGCTCAATAATTTGTTGTGATCTCTTGCAGTCATAATCCTCCTGAAAATAACCCCTTGATCCCAATCCAAATTTCGGAAGTCGAGCAGAGTTTTTCCTAAACTCGTTCGACCGCCATAGCCACCGAGTTGCCGCCTCCGAGACAGAGCCCCGCGACGCCACGTTTCGCTCCGCGGCGTTTCATCTCGTAGAGCAATGTCGTCAATACGCGAGATCCGGAATTTCCGATAGCATGTCCCATCGCAACAGCTCCACCGTTGACGTTGACGAGATCCGGATTGATCCCAAGCTCTTTCATCACGCCGAGAGCCTGTACCGAGAACGCCTCGTTCAACTCGAACAGTTCGACGTCCTCGAGCTTCCATCCGGCTTTCGCGACCGCTCGGCGAACTCCTTCGACCGGAGCGAGCATGATCAATTTCGGTTCGATCCCTGACACAGCGTACGAGACTATCCGTGCCAGTGGCTCGACGCCGAGCTCGTCCGCTTTCTCTCTCGACGTTATGACAAGAGCGGAACCACCATCGTTAACACCCGGTGCGTTTCCCGCCGTGACAGTGCCGCCATCCTTTTTGAAGGCAGGCTTCAATTTGCCGAGTGTTTCTGCGGTTGTGTCTGGGCGGACCGGCTCATCGTAATCGAGCACGATCGGGTCACCCTTCTTCTGAGGAATTTCGACCGGGACGATCTCGTCCTTGAAATAACCCTTGGTCTGCGCCTCGTGCGCTTTACGATGCGAATCGGAAGCGAACTGATCCTGAGTTTCGCGCGTGATCTGGTGCTTTTCCGCAACGACCTCGCCGGTGTTTCCCATGTGCCAGTTCTCGAACGGGCACCAGAGACCATCGTGGATCATCAGATCGACAACGGTCTGGTTTCCCATCCGATAACCGTCACGTGCACCCGGCATTGCGTAAGGAATGTTCGACATCGATTCCATTCCACCGGCGACCACAAAATCCGCGTCACCGAGCTTGATCGACTGCCCGGCTAAAGCGACCGCACGCAAGCCCGATCCGCAAACCATGTTCACGGTCAGAGCCGACACTTCAGGTGGGAGGCCGGCCTTCATCGCGGCTTGTCGCGCCGGAGCCTGCCCGATACCGGCTTGCACGACGCAACCCATGATAACTTCGTCGATCTTCGACGGATCGACACCAGCTCGCTTCACGGCTTCCTTGATCGCGATCGCGCCCAACTCCGGCGCCGTAAAGCCTTTTAGCGCTCCTTGAAACTTTCCCGTCGGCGTTCTCGCCGCACTTATAATCACTGCTTCCTTTGTATCTGACATATATTTATTCCTGACCCGTATAAGATAAGAATTCGGTCGCTCAGCCAAAGCGATAGGTTAGCATAGCCCGGCGGTTGAACTCTATCCGCGGGCACCAAACCGGTCAAACGCGTCGCGTTCCAGACGTTCCCGGTGATCGGGATGCGCGATCGCTATCAAGGCTGATGCTCTCTGCTTGAGATTTTTTCCGTAGAGGTCGGCAACTCCATATTCGGTCGCAACGAAATGAACGTGAGCCCGGGTTGTCACCACGCCGGCCCCTTGCTTTAGAAACGGCACTATCTTGCTTTCTCCTTTCGACGTTGTTGAAGGCAACGCGATTATCGGTTTACCGCCTTCGGAGAGCGAAGCACCGCGAATAAAATCCATCTGCCCGCCGACACCCGAGTAAAGCCGCGTTCCGATCGAGTCCGCGCAAACCTGGCCAGTCAAATCGACCTCGATGGCACTGTTGATCGCGGTGACCTTCGGATTCCTCCGAATAACCGCGGTGTCGTTAACGTAGGCAATGTCGAGCATCAAAACCTGAGGATTGTCATCGATGAAATCGTAGAGTCGTTGCGTACCCATGACGAAACCCGCGACGATCTTTCCCGGATGCTTGATTTTCTTGGATCCATTGACGACGCCATTTTCGACTAAGTCGATGAGGCCATCCGAAAACATCTCTGTATGGACACCGAGATCCTTGTGACTTCCGAGAGCCGCGAGAACTGCATTCGGGATCGAGCCGATGCCCATCTGGAGCGTCGCTCCGTCTTCGATCAGTTCCGCGATATTCAGCCCAATCGCCCGGTCGGTCTCCGTAAGCTGCGGCGGATGAACCTGCGGGAGCGGCACGTCAACCTCAACCATCGCGTGGATATCCTTGACATGAACAAGTGCGTCGCCGATGGTTCGCGGCATTTGCGGATTTACTTGCGCAATTACGATCTTCGCGCAATCTGCGGCGGCGCGCGCGATATCAACTGAAACTCCAAGTGAGCAGTAGCCATGTTTGTCCGGCGGAGACACATGCAAGAGCGCGACATCAAGCGGCAGGACACCTTTTCGAAAAAGCGCAGGGATCTCGGAGAGAAACACCGGAATATAATCGCCGCGACCTTCGTTAACTGCTTGACGAACATTCGAACCGACAAACAGGGCATTTACGTGGAAGCTCTCGGCAAATTCCGGTTTTGTGTATGGAGCGGGGCCTTCGGTATGAAGGTGAACGATCTCGACATCACCCAGTTCGGAAGCGCGAGCAACGAGTGCGTCGATAAGGATGTGCGGGGCGGCCGCAACACCGTGGATGAAAACTCGATCGCCCGATCTCACTCGGTCGACGGCATCGGCGGCGGAGAACCATTTCGGATGTGAGCGCTCGATCATCTATTCACCGATATCCTCGTTCCAGATTTCTGGATGAGCTGAAATATATCCGGCGAGCAGATCGATACACTCGGTTGAATGAAGGTCGACTATCTTAACGCCATTCTCGCGCAGCCAATCGATGCCACCCTGAAAATTTACCGATTCACCCACAACCACCGTCCCAATGCCAAACTGACGGACAAGGCCGCTGCAGTACCAGCACGGAGCAAGCGTAGTTACCATGATCGTGTCTCGGTAGCTCCGTTGACGCCCGGCTTTTCGGAACGCGTCGGTTTCTCCGTGTATGGACGGATCACTTTCCTGAACGCGCCGGTTATGACCCCGCCCAAGCAACTTCCCTTCGCTATCAAATAATGCGGCGCCGATCGGAATCCCGCCTTCTGAAAGGCCGAGGCGAGCTTCTTCGATCGCGATGTCGAGCATTGCGTTATGATCCATGGCGGACAATTTTAACCGCGCAAGGGGGTTTATGCTAACCTCGCAAATAATGTTGCATGATTTTAAGCCCGGTGATTTTCTGATCTTCCAGCTCGAGAGCGGTTATGCGTTACTACGAGTTCTGGATGTGAATGTGGCTGACCAGGTGTGGCACCTCGCTGCGTATAAAGACTTCTTTCTGGATCCCGAAATGGCGGACGCCGCGCTCGAACGTCCCGAGACTCTACAAATTGAAAAAGCGCACGTCGCCCTTACCAATCACGCCTTCGAAAGCACGCAGGTCGCGCGTTTGAGTAATTTGCCACTAACGGATCAGGATCTGGAAGGTTATAACTCGTGGATAAAGTCAGACGGGAGAGAGGTTCATGACAGGTCAATAAGACTTTTGTTGGGCCTACGCTAGGCGCCGCCGCGCGAGCTCAGTTGTGATCAACTCCAATTCCCTGCTCACCTGACCGGCTGCCGAGGAGTTCTCCTGCGCACGCCGAATCAAGTACGGGATCGCATCGCCAACCGGACCGTACGGTACATATTTCGATACGTTATAGCCGTTCTTCGCGAGAATGTAGGAAAGGTTATCCCCCATTCCGTAAAGTTGCGAAAAGAATATTTGCGGATGATCGTGGGCAAGCCCGCGTTGGTGCATCATCTGAGCCAGAAGCTGCGTACTTCGCTCATTGTGCGTACCGGCTACGATCGCGATGTCGTCGAGATGATCGATACAGTATTCGAGGGCTGCATTGTAGTCACGGTCTGTAGCTTTTTTATCGGGATGGATCGGCGACTCGTAACCCATTTCCTCGGCGCGCTCGCGCTCCTTCTCCATATAAGCACCGCGGACGAGTTTGACGGCAAAAATATATCCGGCCGAATGGGCCTCGCGGCGCGCATCTTTTAAGTACTGCAGCCGGTCGGTGCGATACATCTGAAAGGTTGTGAAGACGATCGCTTTCTGCCGGTTGCGGTCCCAGCCG
>JANMUW010000277.1:0-8244 GCA_031392105.1 Acidobacteriota bacterium
CTTCGTCCGCGGCACCAACAATGCCGGCGGACTGGAAGGCGGCATGACCAACGGAAAACCCGTCGTCGTCCGTGGCGCGATGAAACCGATCTCCACCCTCGGCAAGCCGCTCAAGAGCATCGATCTGAATACCGGCAGCGAGCTTTATCGCGTCGAGAAATTGCTGCTGCTTGGTCCTCATCACTGCCTTCGACCTCGGATCCCGTGTTATCCATTCGGCGTCGTAGGCAAGCTTGTGGCCGGCGGCCAATCGAATCAAGGTCTGAGCTTGGTCACCTAGCTTGTACGCTGATGAGGCGGCCAGAGTCGTCTCGCTCAGCCGTTTTGCAGCTTCAGCGAAACGCGTTTCGGAGTTTCCTACCAAGGGACCGACATTCGCTACGGACGTGTCGATACCGGAGAAGATTTCCGTCTCAGGTGCTCCTCCGCTGACAAGATTCAAATTCGAGAACTGGTCACCCTTCAACTCGAGCACACCCTGTTCCTGAGAGCGGTGCTGACTGCGGGCCTGCATTGCGATTTCGAAGTATGAGCGTCCAAGCAGCGGATCGTACTTGCCAGTATTTATTCTCAACGTCGGCTCGCCGGTTCCGCGATGGCGAACATAGAATTTCCTTACCGTCCATGTCGGCCCCGTGTCCGAGCACTGCGAAGGATCCGCGGCTGCTTTGACTGCGAGAGGTGAGATGTAACCAGCGTACTGATGCTGTCCGTGGCCATCGCTGGCAGTCCCTGTGAATTGTGCTATCACGACGAGCGGCTGATACGATCGGATGACCCGAACGACATCGCACAAGATGATCTTCTCATCCCACTTCTGCTTAGCTTCGGCCAGCGTCTTTGAAAATCCGTAGTCGTACGCGCGGCTGAAGAACTGCTCACCACCGTCAAGCCTTCGTGCTTGCAAGAGCTCTTCGGTTCGAATTACGCCAAGCGCTTCACCCAATTCGGGACCAATAATATTTTGGCCGCCGTCCCCCCGAGTAAGCGACAGGTAGGCGGTCCTCGCGTTCTCACGCCGAGCAAGATAGGCGAGCAGCGCCGTGTCTTCATCATCCGGATGGGCGCCGATCATCAGGGCGCTCGCGGTCGTATTCAGCCGCTTCAGTTGCTGCGCCAATCCCAGTGCACCCTGGTCATAAACCGGCCGTATTTGCGAACTGGCATCTAACCGCATGGACGCTGTGACGCAGAGGATCAGCACCGACATCCATCCGATGCGGAAGAAATTTTCTCGTTTCGAAGGTTCAAACATTAAGATCATTAAATTACAGAATCACTCAATTAGCGTTAAAGAACGACCCATCTTCCGCGTCGTTCCTAACGGTCAAGGATATAAGGTAGCCGACGATCACAGTAACTAAACATCCGATAACGTTGAACCAGAGGAACTCGATCTTTGTGTAGCTGCTCGCGATCCAGACCGACGTAATGCCAAACAATAGACCGAAAAACGCACCCCGCGAGCGGGCACGCTTAACGACGAACGCCAACACGAACACTCCGAGTAGCGAGCCGTAAAAGAACGACCCGAACTTGTTGACGACCTCGATCAACGATCCGAGATTTGTCGCGAAGATCGCGACGACACAGGCGAAGACGCCCCAGATAAAAGTCGAGATCCGTCCGACCATGACGTAATGACCGTCGCTCGCCTCAGGTGCGTAAAGTCGTCGATAAAAATCGATCGTCGTCGCCGTTGCAAGCGCGTTGAGTTCGGCGGAGATCGACGACATCGCCGCCGCAAAGATCGCGGCGATGATCAAACCGATGACGCCCATCGGCATGTGCTGAAGCACGAACGTCGGAAAGACGTAGTTCACGTCGTTGAAGTTTTTGTCACTAGTTTCGCGGATGAACGCGAGAGCCTCTTTCCTGCTCTCGTTAAATTTCTGGTCCGCCGCGATGTAAGCTTCTCGCGTTCCAGGCTCATTTGAAGAGAAAGCGATCGCCGCATCGCGACGTTCTGCGTGTGCATTCTCGTAGTTGCGGGTTATCGCCTGAAACTGTGCGTTCGGTTGGGCTTTCGCAACCTCGTAAGTATTAAAGACAATTGGCGGGGCCGTGAACTGGTAGAAAACGAAAACAAGAATGCCAATCAACAGTATGAAAAACTGCATCGGTATCTTGAGAAACGCGCTCATCAACAGCGACGTCCGGCCTTCATCGACCGACTTCGCGGTAAGGAATCGCTGCACCTGGCTCTGGTCACATCCAAAGTACCCGAGCATCAAGAACAGGCCGCCGATCAATCCGGACCAGATCGTATACTTCTCCTGAAGGTTGAAGCTTGTATCGACGGTATTCAGCTTTCCAAGGCTCCCGGCGAGGTGTAGTCCGTCAACCAGGGAGACGCCCGACGGAAAGCTCGAGATGATGACAATGAAGCAAACGCCGAGTCCGAAGAAGATGACGAACATCTGCTTCACGTCCGTCCACGTCACGGCTTGTACACCTCCGAAAACGGTATAAATCGTTGTCGACAGTCCTATCGCGAAGATCGTCCCGATCAGGTTCCATCCAAAAACGATCGACAATACGATGGCCGGCGCCGAGATGATAGTCCCGACCCCCAGACCGCGCGAGATCAGAAAGAAGAAGCTCGTGAGGGTGCGGACCTTCACGTCGAATCGTTTTTCAAGATATTCGTAAGCCGTGAAGACATTGGCCCGATGAAAGAAGGGCACGACCGTAACGCACAAGATGATCATTGCGAACGGCAGGCCGTAGTAGAACTGAATAAAGCGCATCCCGTCCGAATATGCCTGGCCGGTCGTCCCGACGAGAGTGATCGCCGAAAGCTGAGTCGCCATGACGGAGAGCCCGACGGCCCACCACGGAAGTGAACGGTGCGCAAGAAAGTATCCTTCCTTAGTATTGCTGTGCTTTGTCATTCGCACGCCATCCCAAATCACGTATGCGAGATATGCGAAGACGATAAGCCAATCGAGGAGTTGCATAGAGTGTGTCAGAGTGCGGGGCTTCAGCCCGGTCTTACTCAAGAGCAACGGACGTTAGCCCGCACTCTAAACCGTCATTGTGAAAAATACTTGGAGAATGCCCAAAGCAGAGTAACTACGACGACTGTCGTAAATACTACCGCGATGTAGACGCGATTCCAGAAAGAGTCCGGCTTCCCTTCTTGCTGTTGATGTTCGTCTGGTTCCATTTTCAAATTGTTGACGTCAAGGACGGACAAACAGTCCGGCCTACGTTCGATGAAATCCTCGTTCAATGTCCTTCATCGTGAGGCGAAGGATTACGGGTCGTCCGTGGGGGCACGTCGTCGGAGATGAGGTCAGCAGCAGGCGATCGATCATCCACTGCATTTTCTCCGGTGTCAGCTTCATGTTGATCTTCACTGCCGCCTTGCAGGCGAGGCTCGCCGCAATATCATCGCGAAGCGTCTGCTTGGCATTGCCGCGCTTGTCGAGCTCGATGTGATCCAGGATCTCGGCGAAAAGATTTCTTGCCTCACCCGGAGCGAGATCCGTCGGGATAGACTTGATCGCGACAGTTCGGCCGGACAATCTCATAAGTCCGAAACCAAGTGACGCGAGATCGTCCTCGATAAGCTCGAATGCTTGAGACTGTGCGGGGGTGAGATCGATCGTCTCGGGCAGCAGAAGATTCTGCGATTCGATCGTGCGTTCGGTTTCGCTCTTGCGAAACTTATCAAAGAGGATCCGCTCGTGGGCCACGTGCTGATCGATCAATAGCATGCCCTCGTCATCGACAGCAATAATAAAACTGTCGTGAAGCTGCGCGACCGGACGGATCTTATGAGATGAAACATCCGCGATCTCGACGGACTTTACGAAGCGCTCGGCTGAATTTACCGGCGGAAGATCTATCTCGATTGGTGTTTGCGGATCGCGGATCGCGGATTCCGATATGACCGTTCCGTCGATGTCGGTTCGAGCCAAGGCTGCGAGCTCGAAATCTGCAGCGAAATTCTCGATCGTGCTTTCAAGCCGCGTCGATTCAACCGGCGACTCGGGTCGTGCCTCAGTCGCACCCGGATCGCTCTCGGGCACAACCGCTTCTTTCGTCGGATCATTAGGACGAGCGACTACGAAGTCCATGGCAAACTGCGACGCTGGCTGGCCGGCTTCAGAAGTCGAAGTTGTCGCGGCGATCGCGATCTCATCCGATCGCTCACGTTGTTCGGCGGTGATACCTGCTTTGGCGAGAGCTTCCCGGATCGCGTCTGCGATTGCGTCCTTTACCGCGTCGGTCCGGCGAAAACGCACTTCGGTCTTCGCCGGATGAACATTGACGTCGATCTCTTCGAGCGGGACATCGATAAACAAGAACGCGACAGGATATACCCCGTGCGGCAAAACCGAACGGTATCCTTCGAGCAACCCGCCGGCGATCGTCTTATCTCGAACGAAACGCTGGTTCACAAAAAAGTACTGAGCGTCCCGCGTCGTGCGCCTTTCGCGCGGGGCAGAAATGAATCCAGAGATCTTTGCTACAAGATCGCGGCCGCCCGAGACGGGCAGCAGACTATCCATTAGCCCAGGCCCGAATATCTGAAATGCCCGTTCGCGAAGATCCTTCGCCGGTGATACCCGAAGGACTTCCCTGCCGTTGTTATTCAGCGTGAACGCGATCTCCGGATGCGCGAGAGCATAGTGCGTGACTATACCGGTCAGATGATAGTTCTCGGTCGGTTCGGACCGCATGAACTTGCGGCGGGCCGGAGTGTTATAAAAAAGATCTGATACCGAGATCGTCGTTCCCTCTGCCCTTGCGGCATCCCGGACGTCTACGAGTCGGCCGCCTTCGACCGAGACTAGTGTCGCCGCGTCGTTCTCCTCGACCTTCGTGATCAGCTCGACCTTTGCGACCGAAGCGATCGAGGCCAGAGCCTCACCGCGAAATCCGAGCGTACCAATCGCCGCCAGATCCTCGAGGGTCGCGATCTTCGACGTCGCATGCCGTTCAAATGAGAGGATCGCATCATCGCGGACCATGCCGATCCCGTCGTCCGAAACGCGCATCAACCTGCGGCCTCCGAGCTCGACGTCGATCTGAACACGGGTCGCCCCGGCGTCGATCGAGTTCTCGACCAACTCCTTGATAACCGAAGCGGGGCGCTCGACGACTTCGCCGGCGGCGATCTGGTTTGCAAGATTGTCCGGCAGGATCTTTATCTTCATCACAAGTAGAGCAAACGATGCCCGCGTTCCTCGAGATCGATCGAGTCATAGATCCAATCGATAAAATATGGCCCGTACCTCGAAGTAAAACTTTCTACGTTCAAAGTTCTTTCCTGAAGTTGCCCGCCCGGCCAGAGCGATGCGAACAGCGAGTGGATCTGCCGGTTTACAATTTCGTCGCGCTCTATCTGAACGCGGTGAAACTTTTTACGCAGCGCCGCGATGTGATACAGGATCTTGCGGCGTCGCGTCGCGAGGTTCATCGCAAGCGACGGGTCGATCTTCGACAACTCCTGGTCGAGGCGATCAAGCTCGAGGTTTATGTTCTCTTCGGTGTCGGCAAACACCCGTGCACTCGATGGGTTTACGAAACGCTCGACGATCCTCGGAAGAAGATTGTCGAATCCAGCGAACAGATCGACGAAATCAAGCTCGTATTTTTGAAGTGTCCTCGCATGTTTCGCCTCGATCACCGAAAAACTTTGGCGATGAAGTATCGTCGTCGCCGGCCGGTTTAGGACGCTGTAAACCTCGCTATTCTGTGCGAAATACGAGATCTCGGCCCCGCCGCCGAAGTAACAGACCGTCGGGAAAAGGTAATCCTGTACGACCGGGCGCAGCATAACACCGGGGCTGAAACGCTGGGGCTCTTTGACCGCGAGATCAACCAGTTCGGATCGCTCGAATTCGATTTTCGTATCCGACACATGAAACTTGCCATCCGGCTTTCGCCGAACGGAACGTCGCACTCCATCATCCGTGTGATAGAACAATGGGAAATAATCGGGCGTGATCAACACTTGGGACTCGAAACCGTCCGCATCGAGCTCGCGCGATCGATCCACCAATGCCGCGGCGATCTTATCGCTGCGATCAGCGGCCGACGAATAAATCGGTGCCGCGAGCCTTTTCAATCCGGTGTCGAGGGGATCGACAACGATCAGTCCATGATTCGCGAAGACTTGCTGAATGTGTGTGCAAAACGCTTCGCCGATATTTCGTCCGGGAGTCCAGATCCGCGTCAGCTCATTTTCCACTGCGTCTTTAAACTCTGTCGCCGGTAGAGAACCAAGACGAGTCTTGAGTGTTTCCACAAACGATTCCGAAATTGCAATTTCTCCCACTGACAAACCTTCGGACTGGGTAGATCGCTCCAGCTTGAACTCGATCTGTTCACCGCGGTTGTCGAGTAGGAACGCGCGAGATATTTCATCGAAATCATGATCCTCGGTCGCCGCCCAAAATACGGGAACAGCGTTCAGACCGCGAGCGTGAAAACACCCCGCCATTTTGATAGCGGAAAGAGCCTTGTAGATCGTGTAGAGCGGTCCGGTAAATAGGCCCGCCTGCTGCCCGGTAAATATTGCGACAGTGTCATCGCGTCGAAGAAGCTTGATGTTGTCGAGCGTTTTCTGACCGGCACCGAACTTTAGATTCTGATCGTCCAGGATGTCACAGAGCTCCGTGCGATCCACTGCGTAAGCATCCAGAACTTCAGGAATGCGATCGGCAATATCGACATGCGAAGCCACGGCCGAAGGATAATATTTTTTGAGGCTGAGAGGATCGGACTGGTAGCGAAGGAAAAGTTTTGATTGACCAGGAATGTCGGCGAAATCAACAGCTTCGAAACGCAATTTCGATTTGCTTGTCGTGGGCGGACAACCGGTTTCCTGCATCATTAAGCTCCGTCTTGCTGAAATTATAGAGGGCGACAGGCGAACTTCCAAATACCAAATGGAAAGAGGCGGCCCGGTTCGGACCGCCTCTTATTCCGTATTACCCTGACTTAATTTCCGTCCGGCGAACTCGGCGTTGCGGCTTTCGTTTCGCTGGCCGCGGACACCTGGTTTCGTTCGATCCGATAGACGCCCGAGGAATGCGATCCCGCAAAAATAGTTCGCGGATTTGACGGGTCGAACGCCATTGTCCAGACACGCCGGCTCGGAACCTTCATATCTTTCGAATCAACGCGCTTCCATTTCATCCCGGCGTCGTCGGAATAAAATATCCCGCCGTCAGATTCGAGCGAGCTCGCCGCAAAGATCTCGTCCGAGTTTTGCGGATCGATTAGGATGCTGGCGTAATTTCCGAGCGGCAAGTTTCCGCGACCGCCCCGGAACCATGTGCGACCGCCATCACGGCTGAGGTAGATCGACTGGGTCGTTCCAACGTAAAGATAATTCGGCCGCTTCGGATCGGAGGTGATCGAGCTTACCGGAATTCCCTCGGGCAGACCGTCGGCCTTCGTCCAAGTCTTGCCGTCGTCCTTCGAGACTATGACTCCCGATGCGGCAGTACCTACCCAGATCGTTCCGGGTACTAACGGTGATGTGTGAACGACAAAGACATTCTCATTCAAGCCGCCGAACGGTAGTTTCTCCCAACCCTTGTCGATGTCGTACGAACGGTAAAGGCCGTTATCAGTGCCGGCGAAAATGCCGTTCTTTTCATCTTCGGTAAAGGTCAGGACCTTGACCTTCTCGGTGAAGGCGGGGATCACTTTCGGACCAGCTTCTTCTACGACTGATTCAGGTTTTGGTTTCGCCGGCGCTTTGACCGTCGCCTTTCCCTTCGTCTTGGCCGCGCCCTTTCTAACCGGCTTGGGTTTTGGCGGAGCCATCAGGGTCCACGAGAGGCCGCGATCGAGTGATCGGAATATGCCGAGATTTGAGCCGAGAAACATCCGGTTCGGATCGACGCGATCCTGAAGCACGGCAAAGGGAGCTACTCGATATATGTCGAGACCTTTTGCCTGAACCCAGCTCTTGCCGCCATCCAAGCTTGAAAATACGAACCCCCCGCCAGTCGCTGTATTTTGCGTCGTTGCATAGAGACGGTTTGGCTGCGCGATATCGGGAGTTACGGAATAAGTAAAACGGCTCGTGAAATTATCATTTGTCGGCAAAAAATTCTTGCCGCCGTCATTGGACACCATGACGCCGTAATTGTTTGTGCCTATGAAGACCCGGCTGGGCTCTTCCGGATGGACGGCAATAGAGTTGATCTCAAGATTTCGCTGCGTGGTTAGAGCCCAAGACTTTCCACCGTTCGTCGTCATCCAGAATCCTTCAGT
>JANMUW010000287.1:0-9717 GCA_031392105.1 Acidobacteriota bacterium
ATAACGCGATCGTCTCAACTCCAATGTCGAGGCCGACGAGACCGGTGTTCGTAAACGCTATCGGAATCGTCTTCGCCGAGTTCAGCGGATCGTATGAATCAACGACTTGGTGATCGGTCGGCAGGAGCAGCTCGACGCCCGCATCGTCAGCCATTTTCATGATCTCGAGAGCTTTCGGCATCATCTCGTCTTCGACAAGTGATTTTCCTACGGTGAATCCCTGAGCCTTGAAGAACGTGTATGCCATCGCTCCACCGATGATGAGCTTATCGACTTTCCGTTGGATCAACGATTCGATCACAGGGATCTTGTCCGAAACCTTCGCTCCGCCCAGGATCGCCACGAACGGACGCTCCGGGTTGTTCAAAGCCTTGCCAAGAAACTCGAGTTCCCTTTCCATCAATAACCCCGCAACACAGGTGTCAACGTAATGAGTGATCCCCTCCGTCGAAGCATGGGCTCGATGAGCGGTGCCGAAGGCGTCGTTGACGTACACATCGCATAGAGACGCAAGTTGTTTCGAAAATGCCGGATCGTTTGTTTCTTCTTCAGCGTGCAGACGTAAATTTTCGAGCAGTAACACCTGACCGGGCTGCAGTCTATTCACAGCATCCTCAACCGAAGGGCCGACGCAGTCTTCGACAAAAAATACTCGCTCGTTTTTGATCTCTGCCTTGCCGGCCGCCGTACCCTCGCCCATGACTGGATCGATGACGGCACTCGAGGAAACATTCTGAAGCTGCGGCACGGCGCTCAAGTACTCATATACCGAACGCAGCGAATATTTATTTGCGTCGTAAGGCATTCCTTTCTCTTCAGCCTTCTTCTTTTCTTTGAGCGGACGGCCGAGATGAGATGCGAGAATTACCGTCGCTCCCTGTTCGATCGCGTATTCGATGGTCGGAAGCGCTCCGCGGATTCGTGTGTCGTCTTCGATGTGTCCGTCCTTGATCGGGACATTAAAGTCCACCCGGATAAAAACGCGCTTACCCGCAATGTCGACATCTTTAATAGTTTTCTTTTGCATAATCACGGCTTGTCGAAGCAGTGCTCCTTTGGTTGAAACACGGACGGTTCGATGGGGGTATTAAGTTTGATCTCGGACAGGTGGATACTAGTCGCCGATCCGTTCTCGACATGAAAAGGTAATAATATATCCCCAACCCGCCGGAAATCACCATACCCGAGAGTAAAGAATGTGCTGGCGAGACTTGAGATCATCTTTGTTTCCACGTCGAAGCCAAGGGCTATCGAGGTACCCGTCGTCGACTCCGCTTCGATAACGTGAATCTTTCTACCTTTGCGATCGAATATCCCGAGATAATTGATACTCGGGTAGGCGGATATTTCCTTCACTCGTGCAGCGGGAAGAAAATACTCGCTTTCCGCGGTCAGGCCTGGCGGATTAGGGAACTTTCTATCGACTCCAAACTCCGTCTGGACGCGCATTGAATTTCCGTCATTAATACTTCTGACCTCGCCAGTTACTATCGAGTTGCTGATCTCGACATATTTGTTCGGAAGCTCACGAAAAACCTTGTAGTCGAAAGATTGCTTCACGCCTTTCAGCGAGAGTTCGAGTTTTCCGATCATCGAATACGACTTAATCGCAGATAGTGTCTCCAGCGGGCCGGCTAGTGCTAGAAACTCGTCTATTACCTTGACCGCTCGGGAATCGCGGGCCTTTGGCTTTGCAGGCAGTGCCGCTGGTGCTTTAACGGTCACTTCCGCGAGCACTTTTGGGAGCTTCCTCATGGGTGGCGGAGGCGGTGGAGCGGCCCCGCCACTGTTCACAGGTCCTCGGTATTCAGGCGGCGGGCCGCCGAATCCCGCGAGCGTGTCTCCACTGGCCTGCAATTTTGAAAACGCCGCGTCATCCTTCAAGAGACGCAAGGCCGCTTCGACCTGCACATCCCGTCCTTCAAGAAGGGATGCACGATCCAACGCTACGACCTGATCAGGTATAACACCATTGCCTTCGAGAAGCTTCCCAGAGGCGGATTTGTAGTTCGCGATCGGGTAAAGAAGACGTGCTCCGGTAGGTAACTCAACCGTGATGGCCGGGAGTGTTTCGCCCGCAGTCCTTTCGCCAACCACAAACGCTCGACGTGAATCTTGCAGCGCTGCGGACAGCATTTCCGCTGCCGAAACGGTCATTCCATCAACGAGCAAAACCATGCGCCCCTTGAAGTGCTTCGCTTTCGTCTGCGACGACAAACGCTCGGGGCCCGACCGGTAGATAGAAGTTCCGAGCTCCAAATCCCAAGCGGATAGCATTCCGCCGAGGCCGATCAGCCCGGCGATACTACCACCCAGATTACCCCGCAAGTCGATCACCAGAGCCTTCTTGTCCTTGAATTCGGTCAGAGCATCGCAGAGTTTTCCGATCACGGGCAAAGCGAAATGATCAAATCTTACAAAACCGACATCGGGGCTGATGGCGAATGCTTCGAATCTAAGTTGGGCGTCCGGAAAGTTCGAGCCTAGCGACACCGTCTCAGACCGGATGAGCTCACGCCGAAGCGTAATATCCTGAGACGCGTCTTTCTCATCGAAATAGCCGATCTTTACCTGGCTGTCTTTCTCGCCGTTCAAAAAATAGGCAACGACCTGGTACGGAAGAAATCTACGAATCCTCGCATCAGGATAATAGATCTGCAGCCGCATGAGCAGCGTAGACAAAGAAACGTCGTTTATCGAGTCAATGACGTAACCCGTTTTCAGTCCGGAATACTCCGCCGACGAATTCTTATCCATCCGTGCGATAACGAACTTGCCGTCGATGATACGAAGGTGGATGCCGGTTCCATACTGCGCCAACGGACCATCGACATCGAGCGGTTCTTCAATCGAATCCTCCGATCCGTCGCCACCGCTGCCCTGCAAGTTCTGGGATCTTCGTGCGCGCTCCTTAAGCTTTGCGGTGGTTCTGGCCTTCTCGATCTCGGAGTAGACTTCCGGCGGAATGATCGCAAGGTGCGACCGTTCAAGCCGACGGATCATCTCACCCAAAAGCCGATGTAAGTCGGCATCTGTCTTTAATGCGCGTACCTTAGGTGCATACTCGGATTTGATCGCATTCCAATCCAGGTTATTAAATGACGCGTCGAAGTAATTATCACGAATCGTCTCCCAGACTTTTTCAAATGACAATACGCGGCGCTGTACATCTGGCGGCAAAGCAAAAGTCGAGCTCGGATCGCCATAGCTATCGACGGTCACAACTCGTCTCGTAGGTTTGGGCGGAGATTTTCGCTGGCCCACGAGCAAAGAAAAATGCCCGGAGCCGAAAACCACGATGGTGAGGATTAATGCTCGGCTAAGTGAATTCATGTCCTATGGGAAGTCGGAACAAGGCGGAGCTCAAAGTCCCTTGTTCGCGATAAACTTCACGAGGTCGCGAACGCGGCATGAGTAACCCCACTCATTGTCGTACCACGAGAGGACTTTGATGCAGGTTCCGCCGATGACTTTGGTGTTCTCGGCATCGACGATCGACGAATTTGGATTTCCGCGAAAGTCGATCGACACGAGCGGCTCTTCGGAAAAGGCCAAGATACCCTTCAGCTCGGCGTTCGCCGCATCTTTCAGAACCTGATTTACTTCTTCGGTCGAAGTTTCTTTCTCGACATTCATGACCACGTCAACCAACGAAACGTTTGGTGTCGGAACGCGGACTGAAATTCCATCGAATTTGCCTTTCAGCTCCGGGATGACAAGCGCGACAGCTTTCGCCGCTCCGGTCGAAGTCGGGATCATGGAAAGAGCCGCGGCTCGAGCTCGACGCAGGTCTTTGTGCGGAAGATCAAGAAGCTGCTGGTCGTTTGTGTAGCTGTGAATGGTGTTCATCAACGCGTTCTTGATGACGAATTTCTCGTGTATTACCTTTGCGACCGGAGCGAGGCAATTCGTAGTACACGACGCATTTGAGATAATGTTGTGCTTCGCTGCGTCATACATGTTCTCATTTACGCCAAGAACGATCGTGACATCTTCGCCTTTCGCCGGGGCGGAGATGATGACTTTCTTGACGCTTCCGCGTAGGTGCTTCGAAGCATCTTCAGCTTTGGTGAATCTACCGGTGGATTCGATAACGATCTCTGCCCCGACGGACGACCAGTCGATCGCAGCGGGATCCTTCTCCGAGAAAACCTTGAAGCTTTCGCCTTCTACGGTAATGGTGTCGCCGTCGGCTTTGATCTCCTGTTCGAGATTGCCCATGACCGAGTCATACTTTAAAAGATGCGCAAGCGTCTTCGTGTCCGTCAGATCGTTTACAGCCACGAAGTCGATCGCCTTGTCTCCGAGACAGGTTCTCATGACATTTCGACCGATGCGCCCGAATCCGTTTATCCCGACTTTAATCCCCATTTGTGATGATTCTCCTTGGAAAATTAGTACTATATTAAAACGTTCAAGATACCGTAATCACGGCGAAACATCAAAAGAACGCTCGCTGACGCCGCAGCAAATTGTTGAAACTATCCGAATTTACGAGACGTAGTAACCGATTGAGTTTTTTGCGTGTACCGAACTAGCTTATCAAAGCCTGGAGCAATCCGATAATGAGAATTCGCCGCAGCAATACGCTGCCTTTCACGACTATATTTGCGTTCATTTTCATGTTAAGCGTGACGGAAATGAGCGCGCAGGGTGAACAGGTCGCTAGGAGCAATGTAAGTTTGCAAGAGCCTACGGTTGCCACTGACAACGCAAGAGCGACTGCTCCTCCGGTCCCGTCCGTACGTACGAATCTTTCGCGTGTTGGTATAGCGTCGGCCGAGCCGGTGTCTTTGTCGTTAGACGAGGCAATTCGTAAAGCTCTCGCGAATAATAATACGATTGAGATCACTCGTGACGATGTCAGGTTTCAAGAGACGCAGATACGTTCGGTACTCGGTTTCTTCGATCCCGTCTTTAACATCAGGCCAACGTACACACGCAATTCGACGACCGGAGCAGGTTCGAGCACCGGCGATTTCACCGTGAGCTCAGATGTCACGCATTTTTTGCGGCACGGTGGCGGTAACTACCAGGCTTTCTTCAATAACAATCGTACGGAGAACGCATTCTCGCAACAGCAGGTGAGCTCCGGAAATCTAACCGGAGGCGGTGGTAGTGCCGTCTATACGTCCCAGATCGGCGTTCGCTATACGCAACCGCTGTTTCGAAACCTGAAGATCGATGCCACGCGTCGGAATTTGAAGATCGCTCGCCGACGGCTTGAACAGACCGACGCAGATTTCCGCCGGCAGACGATCGAGATCATCGCGCGGGTCCAGCGTGGTTATTGGGATCTCGTATTTGCACTCCGCGACCAACAGAACCGTCAGGCGAATCTCGATCTGTCTCGTGAAAACCTTCGTCAGGTCGAGGCCCGCATTGCGGCCGGAGCTTCGGCTCCGCTCGCACGATGGGAGGTCGAAACCGAGCTCGCAAATCGAGAAAGCGATCTCCTTCTTGCCACGCAGCTTGTTTCGATCACCGAGAACAATCTCAAGCAACTGGTGCTGAGAGATGCGACGTCGGTCGAATGGACATCGAGTTATGTACCAACGGATCGGCCGGCGTTTAATCTCGATGCCGTTAATCTGGATGCAGCGATAAAGGATGCGATGGACAATCGATACGAGCTGCGGAGGCTCAAGCTTGCGTCCGATATCAACAAGGTTGACCTTGCCTATTTCAAAGATCAGACAAAGCCGCGGATCGATCTGAATACAACATTCTCGCTCGACGGGTTGTCGCTTGGTGGAGCGTCAACGGATAGTGTGACGGTTCCACTCATTTCAGGGAATCCGTTAACGAATGCAAACGCCTTCTTGCTGCAAACGATCAACACGCTTCATCCAGGTGCCAATATTGTTTCGCCGAACGTTACGATTCCCGGTACGCAGCCATTCCTCGTCGGAGGATTCGGTCAATCGCTTGCTAACACGTTCCGCAGCGACTCGCCAAATTATTCCGTAGGCGTGACGATATCATTCCCGTTCCGGAACCGGACAGCTAAAGCAGATTTGGCGGGAGCGAGAGTGCTTGAGAATCAGATCGCAACGCAGACGCGTGCGCAGGAACAGGTCGTCATCGTAGAAGTTCGGAACGCTGTCCAGGGTTTAGAGACCGCCCGGCAGCGCGTTTTGGCGGCCCGACGCGCACGCCAAAATGCTGAGGAGCTTCTAAAGGGGGAGCGGGCTCTTTTCGACAACGGCCGTTCGACAACATTCCTTCTATTCCAGAGAGAGAATTCTCTGACGAATGCCAGAAACAGCGAGATCCGGGCTGAGACCGATTACAACAAGGCCCTTGCGGATCTCCAACAGGCGACGTCTACGACTTTTCAGATGAACAACATCGACGTTGTTTCGCCGACCGACAATAAGTAAAAAGCTGTCCTCATAATTAAAAACTCCTCTCCTTCCGAAGGAGGGGTGCATCCGCTTCGGCTGACGGGGTGGTTCTCTCTTGAGATGCTACCCGACGTCTCGGAGAACCCCCCCCGCCTAAAGCCGTACCCCGTCTTTGTAAGGAGGGGAGTTTTGAGCGGGCCTTTTCTTTTTTTTCGCATAGCATTCTACAATCGTCTCCGTGAAAGTTTCTGCCGTCATCATCAGCTTAAACGAGGAGAAACACATCGAAGACGCGATCCGGTCGGTAGACTGGGCCGATGAAGTTCTCGTTGTCGATTCCGAAAGTACTGATCGCACACGTGAGTTGGCCGAATCGCTTGGCGCAAAGGTTCTCACCAATCCCTGGCCAGGTTTTTCCGCCCAGAAGCAATTTGCCGTCGATCAGGCGGCGAACGAGTGGATCTTCAGCCTCGATGCTGACGAGCGAGTATCAAAGGATCTCCAGCGAGAGATCGCTGGCCTCCAAAACTCCGGATCAACAGCCGATGGTTACCGGATCCCGCGGCTTTCGTTTTACATGGGTAGAGCGATCAAGCACGGGGGCTGGTATCCGGATCTGCAGCTTCGTTTCTTTGATCGCCGAAAAGGAAAATGGAACGGAGCGGTAATACACGAGTCCGTCCAGATGGAAGCTGGGGCAAGTGTGCTCCGTCTTCGCAGCGATATTCTCCACTACAGCGTCGAAAACGCTGCCCATCATCATCAAATGATCGGAGAGCGCTACGCTCCGCTGGGAGCTCAGAAGATGTTCGAAGCAGGCCGGCGAACATCGCCCGTAAAGGCGATATTTTCGGCGTGGTTTGCATTCGTGCGGGCCTACTTTCTAAAGCTCGGGTTCCTCGATGGGTTTGCCGGATTCTGCATTGCGTACTTTTCCGCCCATCACTCGTTCATGAAGCATCTAATGCTGTTAGAACTGCAAGCACAAGCTAATCGCTAGCGGCGGTCAGATACAGTTCCTACAACCAATCGATTTTTTCACACATCATACGTTCAGTTTTCCGCTCCGTTGCGTTATATTTTTCCTATGAATTCCCGACCCCGCATCCTAACCCTCGGTACCCTGGTGCTAACGTTCTTCGCTGCATCTGCCACGTACGCCCAGAAAGGTATCGACACCCAGACACAAAAGATAAAGGACGATTCGAACAAGACTACGACTCGACCGACGGATGCCTCCCGATCGTTTGACTGGGGTAAGGGTAAGACAGAGGTTCGAGACCGGCTGCCGAATCCTTACCGGCTCACCTCGCGTCGCAATGTGCTGGTTGAAACGATCATGCAGACGCTAAAGGAAAAGAAGCTGGTCGTCGATGAAGCTTCCTCGCGGTTGTCCGACGGCGTGATCATCACGCAGCCTTACGTGTTTTCGAAGGGACCGGTTATTACGCAGAACGAGCTGAACCGGTACGCCATACTCGCCTTCGAAGACAGAGCATGGTCGCGGGGGCAGTTCACCCTGACGATCGAGGTTCAATCCATCGACGGAATTCAGAACAACGTTTTGGTAAACGCCAAGGTCGAAGGCCGAGCCGGGAACGGACTCACTTCGGAATGGACGACGGTCCAAAGCTCGGGACTTGCCGAAGAAGAATTCTTAGTTAAGTTAGTGGAGATGGTCACCGGAGCCTCGCCGAACGACCCGAAACCCACCGATCAATAATTATGGTCGCACACTTCTCGAAACTCGTTCTCATCACGGCACTTCTTGGTGGCGCTGCGATTGCCGTCTATCCGCAATCCGACCTTCCTGATGCAAGCAGCCGTTCCGGACGGCAGCGGAAAGATGACATGCCGCTTGGACTCAAGGAGATGCTTGCCAAGCAGAAGCTGGAGCGGGATAAGAAAGAGCATGAAGAACTGCTCGAGCGAGGGGACGAAGCACTTCGTCTTGCTAAGCAGCTTGAGACGTCTTTCGAACAGAGCAAGGCGATCTCGCAGCAGGATAAGACCCGGCTTGAATCGCTGGAAAAGGTGGTTACAAAGATTCGTAAGGAGTTAGGAGGCGACGATGACGATGCCGACCCCGGCGATCCGCGGGAACTCAAAGCGGAGGACGAACCCAGGCCTTCCTCAGTCGAAGAAGGTTTCAAGTATCTTCAGTCGATGACGGTCAAGCTAGTCGACGAACTCAAAAAGACAACGCGGTTCAGTATCTCCGCTGTAGCCATCCAAAGCTCTAATACAGTACTGAAACTCGTACGATTTCTCCGTCTACGAAAATAGCCCGACATGTCGCAGTACCTATTCCGCACTCCGCTTCTTTTTGCCGTCCTCCTTTCAGCATCATTTTTGATATTCGCTCAGGATAACGATGACGTAGTGACAGTCGATTCGTCGACTGTAGTCATCAATGCGACGATAACCGACGCTGCGGGCAACCATGTTTCCGGTCTGAAACAGAACCAGTTCTCGATCTTTGAAAATGGCGTCGAACAGACGATCGACTTTTTCGCGGCTGCCGAGACGCCTTTCGCGGCTGTCATTTTACTCGATACCTCAGGGAGCATGGAGCAACGCGTGAGTCTCGCGCGTTCGGCTGCGATCAAGTTTCTCGATGGTATCCGCGATTCGGACAATGCCTCCATCTATCGCTTCGATTCAAAGGTCTCGATCGTCCAGAAGTTCTCGAACAGCCGGGACGTAAGTGAGAAGATTTTCGATTTGAAGGCCGATGGTATGACAGCACTCAACGACGCAGTGTTCCAGGCGGCGAAGGATCTAGGGGATCGTCCTGAGAAACGTCGGGCGATCATCGTCCTGTCGGACGGAATGGATACTTATAGCGGCCACTCTGCGGATAAGGCGTTAAAAGCGGCGCTCGCCGTCAACGCACTAATTTACACTGTAGATATGTCGGCATCGGAGACCGATGGAAAGGCTCGTGCACAAAATCAAGGCGTGCTTCGTAACTTTGCCGAGAAGACCGGCGGCACATTTATCTTGACGCCCGGGGGCGTCGCCATGCGCGAGGCATTTCGCAAGATCGTTGCCGAACTGGGCTCGCAGTATACAATTGCGTATCAACCGACGAATCCGACGAAGGACGGCAAATGGAGATCGACCGAGTTACGAGTTACAAAACCGAACCTCACGATCCGCACTCGAAAGGGATATCACGCGGCGAAACGGTAAGACGGTAGTAGGTAGACGGTAGTAGGTAGACGGTAGTAGGTAGACGGTAGTAGGTAGACGGTAGAAGGCAGTAGGTGTCGAGACTACAATGACTACCGTCTACCGTCTACCGTCTACCTTCTACCTTCTACGGTCTACCTGCTACCTTCTGCTACAGACTCGTCTTATTCCTCGC
>JANMUW010000414.1:0-8979 GCA_031392105.1 Acidobacteriota bacterium
AACGAATCCAAAATCGGTCGAGCAATACAAGATCAGATCCTCCGCCATCCGCGAAAGGTGAACCATCGCAAGTGAACACGCTCCGACGAACTCGACAGCGAAATCACGATCCGAGACGGCGTCGAGGCTGTTTCGAGAAACGCTTTCGAACCCGAGCTCGCGAGCGACGCTTTCACGATCGATCGGAAAGCTTGTCCCCGCAAGCGCTGCCGATCCGAGCGGCATGACGTTCACGCGTTTGCGAACATCAGTCAGTCGCTCGCGATCACGAGAGAACATTTCGAAATAGGCGAGGCACCAGTGCGGCCAAAGTATCGGCTGTGCCCGCTGAAGATGCGTGTAACCGGGCAGAATCGAGCTTTCATGGCGCGTCGCGACGTCTAGCAGGCTCGCCTGCAGCTCGACGACGTTATGCGTAATCGAGTCGATCTCTTCGCGCACCCAGATCCGAAACGCCGTAGCAACCTGATCGTTACGGCTCCGGCCCGTGTGCAATTTTTTTCCGGTCTCGCCGATCAACGCGACGAGTTTTGATTCGATAAACGAATGAACGTCTTCGGAATCGCCTGAGAAAAAGTCGTGCTCGCTTTCTGAACTTTCCAGCAGGCGCTTTAACGCACTCCCAATCTCCTTGTTCTCGGAGCCGGTCAATACACCAGCCTTCTCAAGGCCGTTCGCGTGAGCGATACTCGCCCGCACATCCGCTCCAAACAGACGCCGGTCGAATCGAAACGAGTTGTTAAATTCGGCGAACGTTGCGTCCGGTGCTTCGGTAAATCGCCCGCCCCATAGATTTTTTGAATCTGTCATGTGTGCAAAAACTAGATCCAGCGTTTGAAACGGGCGAAAGTGGTAAGCGAGGCAGCAACTAAAAAAAGCCCACCAATCGTCGCCCAAAAGCCGTTGGGCTCCTCAAAAATATCGGCCTTGAAATTCATGCCCAGCACCCCCACGATCACAGCCAGCGAACCGGTCAATACCGTTAGAAACGTAAGCCGCTGGACGAAAGTATTTGTCAGCTGAGCAGACTTTGTCGCGTAGAGCTCGAAAACGCCCAAAACCGTTTCGCGTGCCCGCTCGACGGCATCAACCGCGCTCTCAAAGTGATCGGCGAGACGCTTGAATTCTTCAGCGGAGTCCGACTCTGCAATCTGCAGAAAGTCGGCGCGCGTAAGCGAATAGAAAACATCGCGATGCGGAAGCAGCCAGCGCCGAAGATCGGATACATCGCGTCTCAGCTTTACCATCGCCGACAAGAGCTGATCCGGGTCCATGTCCGTTTTCAAAATACTCTCGTCAAATTTGTCGACGCGCCGTTCGATCTCTTCCATTGCCCGAAAATACGAAACGAGGTGAAGATCGAGAAGGGTGGCGAGGAAGATTTCCGCGTCGAGCTTACCGAGCTCGGTTTCACCTTTCTCTCTTTTTCGAAATTCTTCAAAGTATTCCACCTCGCCCTTGTGAACGGTGACGATAAAGTTGCGACCGACGATGTAGTCGATCATGATGGCTTCGGGACCTTGATTCTTTCCCCACCTGACGGAACTTATACTGAAACGAAAGAAGGACTCGTGGTTCTCGATGCGTGGCCGGTCTTCGGTTCTCATTACTTCGCGAACCGGAACGCCTTCGAGATTTACAGCCCGGGCCACGTGCTCGAGCGTTTTTTCATCGCGCTCCTCAACGTTGATCCAGAGAAGCTGCTTCTCCTTTAATTTTCGAACGTCGACAGCTTCGGGCTGCACTTCCTCGTCCGCACCGCCGGCGTCATACAAGTACGCTTTGATCTGCAAATCTTTGACTCCCTTTCCCTGATTCGAAACTTCTAAATTATACTCGACTACTAGTTTACACTTAGCCGCATTTTGGCGGACAGGGAAATCTATGAAGAAGATCAACAAGGTGGTGCTGGCGTATTCCGGCGGGCTCGATACGTCCGCGATGCTGCTGTGGTTGAAGGAAACTTACGACTGCGAAGTTGTCTGCTATTGTGCCGATGTCGGCCAAGGCGAAGAGCTCGCGGGTCTCGAAGAAAAGGCAAAGGCGACCGGAGCATCGAAACTTTACGTCGAAGACTTGCGGGAAGAATTCGTAAAAGATTTTGTCTGGACGGCGGTCAAGGCGAATGCTCTGTATGAAGGTGTGTACCTGCTCGGGACATCGCTCGCACGTCCGGTTATTGCAAAGCGCCAGATCGAGATCGCCCAGAAAGAGGGTGCGGATGCAGTCGCGCACGGAGCCACAGGCAAGGGCAATGACCAGGTCCGTTTCGAGCTGACTTACTACGCACTGCAGCCGGACATCAAAGTCGTCGCACCATGGCGCCATTGGGAATTCAAGGGACGCGCCGATCTAATTGCGTACTGCAAAAAGCACGGGATCCCGGTTACGGCTACGGCGGACAAGCCTTATTCGATGGATCGGAACCTGATGCACGTCTCTTACGAAGGTGGGATTCTCGAAGATCCGTGGAGCGCACCGCCGGAAGATATTTTCCTGCTGACGAAATCGCCCGAGAATGCGTCGAACACCGCTCAGGAGATTATCCTGACATTTGAGAAAGGCGAACCGGTGGCGATCGACGGCGAGAAATATGGAGCTGTCGATATGCTTTCGAAACTGAATTTTCTCGGCGGCGAGCACGGCATCGGACGCGTCGATCTGGTCGAGAACCGGTTTGTCGGGATGAAGTCGCGAGGAGTTTATGAAACTCCGGGCGTGACGATACTGCAGACTGCACACCGAGCGCTTGAATCGATCACGATGGACCGTGAAGTGATGCGTCTACGCGATTCGCTCGGGACAAAATTTGCCGAGTCGGTCTATTACGGATTCTGGTTCGCACCGGAATTTGAAATACTTCGCTCGATGATCGAGCAGACTCAAGAGACAGTTTCAGGCGAAGTGCGTCTGAAACTCTACAAAGGCAACGTCATCGTCAACGGTCGCAAATCGCCGAACTCGCTATATCGCGAACGCGTCGTGACGTTCGAAGACGACGCCGGTGCCTATGATCAAAAAGACGCTGAAGGATTTATCAAGCTACAGGCGTTGAGATTGAGATTGAGGAAGATGGAATAGGTCAACGGGAATCAAACAATGAAATGTTTAGCATGTGGCAGTGAGGCCCTAGTTGGGGGAACCGTTATGAACGGTTCGGACGGCGGGACAACCGTCTTTAGGATTGACGAGGTCCCGATGTGGAAGAGCATGTTTGGAGTGGGCACACGGAAGATCCGGGCGTATGGCTGCGTGCATTGTCAGCACCTTCAACTCGCGGTCGACTTTAACGAAAAAGACTTACTACGATACCAGCAGTTCGAAGGCGAACAGCCGGGGCTCCTGGAGAGACTAGCTTCAGAGAACGATTCGCGAGAGGAAAAATCTACGCGTGGATGATGACCATTGATTCACCTGAATGCCTATGTGGGGAACAAGACGGATCCGATTGACTATCTCGCTGGCAACGCTCGCGCTTGCTTCGCTAGTGACGTGGATAATTAGCGCGGAGTCGTCCCCTCTATACAACTACTTTATCTTTAACGTCGGAATCCGTAACGCGTGGGGACAGATCAATATGATCCCCTATCTGCTGTCGGCCCTTGTTGGAGGTCACTCGGGTAATGTCTTGGTCGCCCTTGTCGCGTTCGCGGCCCAGTGGCTGTTTATCGGCTGGCTGGTGTCGTTGGCCTTCAGCGGTCTGTTTGGTGGGCGCGAACGTCTGTAGCTCGTGCTCCGATTACTATGAAACCTCCGGCAATAACTCAGTGGCACAACATCGTCCGCACTCGCGACGCGAGCGGTCTCGGCGAACTGCTGGATGAAGACGTAGTTTTCTATTCTCCCGTCGTCCACACGCCGCAGCTCGGTAAAGCGATCACGACGCTGTATCTCACAGCGGCGGTTAAGGTTTTCGGAAACGACTCGTTCAGATACGTTCGTGAGATCGTCGGAGATACCGATGCCGTTCTCGAATTCGAGACAGAGATCGAAGGGATTCTCATAAACGGGGTGGATATGATCGTCTGGAACGACGAAGGCAAGATCACAGAGTTCAAGGTGATGATTCGCCCGCTGAAAGCCATGAATCTCATCCATCAGAAGATGGGCACGATGCTAGTGTCATGACGACGAGAAAGACGCATCAGGTTTAGGCCGCCACCTCAATACAACTCTTCCCGGCGCGATCTGCTCGGCGACACAGCCGTTCAGACCACCGGCGTTTCCCAGTCGTCCCAACTCGTCCACCCGAAATCCTTTCTTTATCGACAACGATCCGTCATGCCGCACCAGTTCTGATATCCGGAAGACAAAACATAGGAGCTTGTACCCGAGATATGGGACGGGATCGCGATGTAGATCGATCACTACAACACCACGACGCGAAACACGCGACATCTCGCCGAGGACATCGACGATCTGTTCGTCCAGCAAGTGATGAAAGAACAACGACGCGATCGAATAATCGAAAGAGTGGTCGGCAAACGGTAGGCGCAGCGCATCGCCCTGGACCGCGGCGATTCCTGAGTAATCGCGAGAAAGTACTTGGGTGGTCGTGGACGAGATCGGGTTGAGGTCGAGACCGGTCAGAGTCGCTACCCGACCGGTTCTCCCGGCGAAATCCGCGATGATCCGCAAAAGCTCACCCGATCCGCAGCCGACATCAAGAACGCTAAAGTCGCGCAGATCCGCGGACCGGATCTCCTTTAAGAGACTCTTCTCCAACGCTCGCTTGTCGCCAAAATAGCGATTGATGAACGCGATCTCGCGGAGGAATGTCGCGTATTCCTCCGGCGTATAGTCGCCGGTATCGATCCGCTCTAGTTCGGTACTGCGTTTTTCGAACACGAGAGAAGAGTATCAAAACGCAGAGATCGCGGAGAACGCGGAGAAAGAAAAAGGAAGCTAGCGATTTTGTGCCCTGCCTCCTAACATCTCCGCGATCTCCGCGATCTCCGCGTTGAAAATCAGCCCAGGAATCCACGGAAGTTAGATCTGCTCACCGAATACTTCGGGAAAAGCGTGTTGAGATCTTTCGTACCGAGATGTTTGCTCGCGACTTCAGCGAACACATCGCGAAAGTCGGTCGTGACGGCGAGGTCGCGGCCTTCGTTCAACTGATCATTACGAAGTCCCTTCCAATCGCCATAAACTTTTCCTCCCTTAACTGAATTTCCAAGAACAAGCATCGCGTTGCCATGGCCATGATCCGTTCCACGGCTGCCGTTCTCGCGTGCCGTGCGTCCGAATTCCGACATCGTAAGTACGACGACGTCGTCCATACGTCCGCCTAGATCCGTCGCGAATGCGGCGATCGCCTGGCTGAACGTTCGAAGAAAATTCGCCAGTTGTCCCTGAGCACCGCCCTGATTCGTATGCGTGTCCCAACGGATGTCATTACCGGTATCCGCGAATGCCACCTCGAGACCGACGCCGGCTTTTATCAACTGTGCGATCTGCATCATTGACCGGCCGAATTCCGTATTCGGATAAACCGCACCATTCTCCGGCTTGTACTTCGCCGGGTTCGCTTGCTTCAAAAAGTTGACCGCCTCGAATGTTTCCTTTCCCATTTCTCCGAGCGTGTCCTTCGCATTCTGCTGATACACACCTTCGAAACCGCCTTTCAGATCCGCGGTGTAGAGCCCGGCCTTGATCGCGAAATCGGAAAGGTTTGTCATTGCTACCGACGGCGCCTTACCGTAAAAAGCTCGGGGCAGTGACCGCGTCATTGCGACCCCACGGAACGGTGACGCGTCTTTCGCAGTCTCGGCTTGCAGAATCCGATTGAGCCAACCGTCGCGGGTTGATTTGATCCCGGGCGTACCCGATTCCATGTAATCCTGCGCGTCGAAATGCGAACGCGTATTGTCGGGCGAACCGACCGCCTCGATCACGGCAAACTTCTTATCCTTCCAGAAACTCTCGAGCGGCTTCATCGAAGGGTGCAATCCGAAGCGTCCGTCCAGATCGATCGCACCGTTATCTTTCCCCGGCTGCGGTATGGCGATGCTACGCCGTAGACTGTAATACTCACCGTCGCCGTGCGGGACGATCATATTGAGGCCATCGACGGCCCCGCGCTGAAAGATCGTCACGAGGACCTTTTTCTTGCCGTATCCATTTCTTACGGCTTGAGCTCCGGCAAACTGATGCAAAAACTCCGGAGCCGCGGCCATCAGGCCAAAGCTCGCTAATCCAATACCGCTCGTTTTCAGGAAATATCTTCTGTCCATTATTGCTACCTCAGAATAAAAGCTCATTGCGTTAGACGCTAGTGGTTTCGCAATAGTCACTTTTTAGTTCGGAAGCGCTGTGAATGAGCAATTGTAGAGACGCCTTCAACCGACCTCGTTCTTATGAGTTGAATCCGGCTTTTGAGTTGCCTCCGGCTTCAGCCGGAGGCGAGGTTGCTCCCTTGATAGGCTTTAGCCGAACTGTAAAGAAAGGTTCTAATGAGATTCGCCAATAAATCATTTTGGCTAAAGCCGAGTACTTTTATATCAAGACTCCTCCGGCTGAAGCCGGAGGCAACTCATAAGAAAAATCTGGCATGTCGCGACACTCAGATCGTAAGCTCTGAACTCAATTGATAAGTATCTCATCGACGAAAATCCACGGATCGCCGCCGGCTCCCGGATGCCACGCCGGGATCTTGCCGAAATTGTACGCTTTCACGCGGACGTAGCGCGCCGTCGTCGGAGTAATCGACTGTCGAAATTCTTTCGTGACAGACTTCATTTCTTGCTGACTGAAGCCTGGCTTGATCTCGGCGACTCGTGTGAAATTTACGCCGTCGCTCGATAACTCAAACTCGATGCGATCCGGCATCCATATCCATGAGCTCGCGACCTGTAGGAAACTTCCGCCGACACTTCTGATCCCAGTTTCTTTTCGCAGATCGATCACGGCTTCGAAAGTCCTGCCCTGATAGCCTTGCCATTCGCCGCTCGCAAAATTCGCCGTTCCGCGGAGTCCGTCGATGATCGCGTCGTCGCCGCCGCCCGTGTACTGACTGCTGTACGGCGAGATGATCTTAACGGCCCAGTCGTTCTCACGCCTCGCAAATTGAGCTTCGACTTTTAAACTTTCGGCTCCGTTCCACGGACTCGTTACGTAAGCTTCAACCTTGGACGTTTCGCTGATCGTGAACGGGCCAGTATAGGTTTGAGTCTTGCGTGCGAACTCTTCGCCATAGTTATCGATCGAGTATGTGATGCGGTCTCGCGGGTTCAGCGAACGGATCGTTACGACCGTCTCGTCTTTGAAAACACGCTCGCCATCGATGACGGGCACGGCCGGGTGGTCACGAAAGACGGTCGAACTCGAATACGAGCTGAATGCCTTGTCATTCGGCCGATCGATCATATCGAACTCGAAGATGCCGCCGGCCCTTATCTGGTCGTGGGTAATATATGAGGCGGGATGGCGGCGCCCATTCCACTTCGCGGAATTTATGTAGATGTTTCGCTGCGAGACCTTTGGGGCGCGTATGACAAACTTCTTTCCGTTCTCGAGATTGAAAACGATCTGCTTGAAAAGCGGAGTTCCGAGATCGTAACGGCCATCGCCCGGCAACACCGGATAAAAGCCGCTCGCGCTCAAGACGTACCACGCCGACAGCTGCCCGCAATCCTCGTTTCCGATCAGGCCATCGGGTGTTGGTTTGTAGAATTCATCCATGATCCGCCGAACGCGCTGCTGGGTTTTCGACGGCACCGCCGCATAGTTGTAGAGATAGGCGATGTGATGCGACGGTTCGTTGCCGTGGGCATACTGGCCCATCAGTCCGGTGATGTCGGGCTGCTCGCGCCCGGAGAGTTTCGTCTTTGTTGTGAAAAGCTCGTCGAGCTTCCCGACAAATTTCTCGGTACCGCCCATCAGTTGGATGAGCCCGGAGACGTCGTGCGGGACGAAGAATGAATATTGCCAGGAATTGCCTTCGGTAAAATGAAATGTAACTTCCTCGGGAGCGAACGGCTTTATGAATCCGCCATTTCGGCGTGGCCGGAAGAAACGCGTTTCGGTGTCGAACAGGTTCTCAAAATTCCCCGCACGGCGCTTGTAGTGCTCGATCTCATCCGAAAGTCTTTTCAAGTACGCGTCGTTGCGCGGATTGCGATTAGTCCCGAGCGAGCGCTGATTGAACAGCATTGCCCCCATGCTCATCAGACACCAATCGTTATACGCATATTCAAGCGTTTTCGAAACCGACTCGTTCTCATCCTCACTAGAGATGTAACCGCGCTTTTTGTACGCGGCCAATCCGAAGTGATCCAGCTCGGCGGAATGCTTCGCAGCCGCGTAAGCCTTCTCGTAATCGAATCCTTTGATATTTTTCGACATTGCATCCGCGATGACGGAGACGGCATGATAGCCGATCATCGTATCGGTCTCTTCGCCCCATAGTTCCCACACCGGCAGACGTCCGCCCTGCTCGTAGATTCGAATAAAGGTGTTTATGAAATCGACCGTGCGTTTCTGATCGATGATCGTGTACAACGGATGCGCCGCTCGGAAGGTATCCCACAGGGAGAACACGGAATATTGTTGCGACTGGGAACTGGGTACTGATGACTGGGAACTGGCATTTTTTTCGACACAGTTTTCAGTTTTCAGTTTCGAGCTTCCAGTTTTCGTTTCGCATATGTTCTGAACTTGCCGATCATGCCCGATATAGTTTCCGTCTACATCGTTGAAGACGTTCGGGTGGATCATCGTGTGATAGAGCGCGGTGTAGAAGTTTGTGGTTTGGTCGTCGGTTCCGCCGGAGACCTCGATCTTCGACAGCTCTTTGTTCCACGCGGCCTTCGCATCCGCTCGGACTTTATCGAAATCCCAACCGGGAAGTTCGGCTTCGAGATTCTTACGGGCCCCTTCGATGGAGACGTAAGAGATGGCAACTTTGACCAACAATCTCCCCGTAGAATCTGTGTCGAAACCAAAATTGAAACTATTGTCGCCCGTCTCGCCGTCGGC
>JANMUW010000462.1:0-16745 GCA_031392105.1 Acidobacteriota bacterium
TTCGAGATATGAATCAAGCGTGACGACATCGCAATTGAACGAGATCGTGTCGGCGCGTCCCTGATCCGACATCGACGCGTGGCCGGTTGATAATCCTTCAAAAAGGTTGATCGTCAGTTCGTCCGCTTTCTCGCCGAGCGCGAGATTGTTGATGACGACATTCGACGGGCTTCCCATGAGCGCGTGATTCTCTTCGAGTTCGCGAAAGGTTGGCGGCACCGGCTCGAAGGCGTGTACTTCGCCATTTGGCCCACAGTATTTATGGAAGATAGTCGAGTACCATCCAAAATTCGCTCCGACGTCGAGACATACATCGCCTTCGCGAAGCAACGCTTTTACGATCTCCGTCAGGGCGTTCTCGTATTCCCCCAGAAAATATACGGTCGTCTGCATCCCAGTCTTCAGATGTACAGAGAATTTGCGTCCATCTTTTGTTTGGGTCGGCATTCGATCCGGCAGACTTTTGCAGAGCTTGAGCGCGGTCAAGTATGCCCGATGCCTTCCTCTGGAGAGCGGCGTGTTGAATGTGTACAGCCGGACAGTTTTTAAGATGAGGTTCTCGATCGCGTTCCCGTTCAATGACATTTATGATTTTCGAAATTCGATGGCAGTGTACGATTACGATTATCTGCAAAATACGGCGCGACTTCAATCTGGCCGAAATCCAGCTAACGGTTCAGTTTGAATTTCATGCACCGGTGGAGGGCAAAATGCGACGCCGTGTAAGTCTTTTCTTATCCGTGCCTTCTCCGTGCCTTCCGTTTATTCCGCGGTTATCTTGCAGGGCAAGAACCACTGACTACACCCAAAGCACGGAAATAAAGCGGAACAAGAAAGTGCAACACCCTAAAATTCGGCAAGAGTTCACACTGCCCAGATTGGTCGGTATAGGTTGAATCGAAACCGATAACCACGGAGCTCGCGGAAAGACGAGAACGCTAATACTCTACCGATAAATCAATAATGTAGGAAAATAAGAAAGGCGACCATTTCTGATCGCCTTTTATTCATCCAAGGTTATTCTCGCCATCGACGGAAACGAGATAAAAACTCATCCCCGGCTTTTTGGGCTTGTCGTCACCCTTCGGGGGATTACCCCTGGGCGGCTTTTTACCCGGATCGACCTGAGGCGGATTCTTAGGTGGTTTCTTTTGATCGTCATTTTGTGCCGGGACACTCAGGGCAAGCCCGATGACCATAGCGAACACAAAAATGATCTGTTTGAAGTTTTTCATGGGTCTAGTTTTCCTTGTTCCTCTTCTAACGCATTCGGGGAAAAAGGAAAGTGCGTCGCTTATTGTCAGGCAATCACGGTGCCACACCGGCTAATAGGACGTTCATCTATGTAATAAGGTTGGAATCATTCGTTCGTGCGTCCTTCCACGATTTACATAACTTTACGATTTCCGGTATTGTCATACGAAATCGTGAATTTCTCAATCAAAATCGCTCCATATCAGAACCTGCGTTAAGATAAAACAATGGAAAATGGGGTAACCGGAACTGACCGGATCAGGTCAATTCTCGTTCTGGCCGCGACTTTGGGCGTTATTGTATTCAACTGGTTGGCGGCAACCGGCCGCTTAGGGTCGGACACGGCTGCGATCTCGGCAAAGTACACCACTTCGCTCACGCCTGCCGGATATGCGTTCTCGATATGGAGTTTGATCTACCTTGGACTCATCGCGTTCAGCATATATCAGATGCTCCCGGCTAACCTCGCCCGCTTTCGGGCGATCCGCTCATTCTACATAGCAACTTGTGCTCTCAACTGTGCATGGCTGTATTTCTGGCATCGTGACCAGATCGTCATCTGCTTTGTGGTCATGGTCGTTCTATGGGCGACTTTAGCCGTGATCTGCTACCAACTGCGTGATCCCGAATCTCTCCGCGATACATGGGCGGCGAAGGCACCGTTCGGGCTTTACTTCGGATGGGTCACGGCCGCAATGCTCGTAAACTTTACGATCATGTTGAAGTTTCTTAGAGTTGAGCTTTCGAATTCCGCCGAGACCGCTTTGGCCGTATCGTTGATTCTTGTTGCCGCCGGCATCGCAGTTTTGGTGCGGGTCAGACTTACAAACTACTTCTATCCGCTCGCCGTCGCGTGGGCGTTGACGGCGATCGCCGTGAAACAGAGTGGGCAGACGCTCGTCGTCGTAGCCGCCGCGATCGGTGTCATCGCGTGTCTGATCGCGTCTCTCAGCTTCGTCATGAACCTGAACTCGTCTGAATCTAGATCTCGCGTATGAACCAAGGCAAGATCTGTGTGTCGATCTGCGGGGAAACAGCGCATGAGGCGCTCGGACGGTTCGAGCGTGCCGGGCCGATTGCCGATGTGATCGAGATAAGATTCGATTGCCTTCGCACCGAGGAAAAAGGCCGGTTGCTAGGACATCTAGGGGCTTTGGGCAAGCAGATTCTCCTCACGTTTCGTCCGCTCGAGCAGGGTGGAAGACGTCATCTGACCATGCAGGAACGCGTCGAGTTCTGGCAGACCGCACTGCCACGTCTCGACGGTGTGAGTTTCTTGATCGATCGCGAGTTCGACCTGGACCTCCCCTTCGAACTCGATCCGAACCATGCGATTGTTTCAAGGCACAACTTCGAGGGGCACGACTGGGAATTCCCGCCTGGTTGCCTGGCGGTCGCGAATACATTGAAACTCGCCATCACCGTCGAAGATGCCACGGAGGCTCTCTCCGCATGGCAACTATTGGACGACGCGAGCGTGCGAGGCGCGATCCCGATCGCGATGGGCGAAGCCGGCAAATGGACTCGGATACTCGGTCTCGCTCACGGCGCGCCGATGACGTACGCATCGCTTGGGGGCGGTGACGAGACGGCTCCCGGCCAGATTTCCGCGGAAGATCTGCGAGATGTATTCCGCGTCAAGCAACTGGACAAGAACACCAGCGTCTTCGGCGTCATCGCCGGTGATACGAGCTACTCGCTGTCGCCATACATGCACAACGCATCGTTCAAGCAGGAGCGCATGAATTCAGTTTTCGTCCCGCTTCAGGTCCGGGACCTCGTGGAGTTTATGCGGCGGATGGTCAAACAAGAGACGCGTGAAGTGGAACTGAACTTCGGGGGATTCTCGGTCACAAATCCGCACAAACAGAGAATCATGGCTCATCTGGACGGCCTCGACGAAACCGCTCAAAAGATCGGTGCGGTGAATACGGTGATGATCGAGGATGGAAAACTCTATGGTTATAACACCGACGCTCCGGGCTTCATTGGCCCGCTGAAAAAGTCATTCGGTGATCTGGTAAACGCACGGGTCGCGGTTATCGGAGCCGGTGGCGCCGCCCGGGCTTGCGTTTATGCGCTTCAGCAAGAAGGGGCGGAAGTCACGGTACTTGTTCGCGAACCCTCGAAAGCCGCGACATTCGCCGAAGAATTCCACGTCGCTGTTGAGCAACTGACCACCGACCATCAGCCACTCGCCACTGACATCCTGGTTAACGCAACTCCGCTCGGCACGCGGGGCGAGGGCGAGGACGAGACCATTGCAACGGCTGAAGAACTTCGCGAGGTTCAGCTCGTATATGATCTTGTGTATAACCCAGGCGAAACGCGTCTGCTGCGCGAGGCAAAGACAGCCGGAGCAAAAACTCTCGGCGGCCTCGACATGCTGGTCGCACAGGGAGCGGAGCAGTTCCTGATCTGGACCGGAGAAGAAGCTCCGGTCGATGTGATGAAAGCCGCCGTCACCGCACGCTTGAAATAAATGTATGCAGTCTGAAGCATTGAATTGTCCAAACTGTGGCGCGGCCGTCTCGAGCGATCGTACGCAGTGCGAGTTCTGCAAATCGCGTCTGAAGACCGTGGCCTGTCCTTCATGTCTCGGATTGATGTTTCTCGGGAACAAATTCTGCGGGCATTGCGGCGAACAGGCGGTGACTGCAGAGATACACACGGACGATGATCCCGGTGTCTGTCCGCGATGTAAGCTCGAGCTGCAATCGATAATGATCGACACGACGAACATTCGCGAGTGCCTGCGCTGCGGTGGATTTTGGACAAGCGTTCAAACTTTCGAGAATATCTGCGCCGACAAAGAACAGCAGGCTGCAGTGATCAACTACGCCGCGGCCAAACCGCATGACGCAGATTCGGCGACGCCGATCAGCTACGTTCCCTGCCCCGATTGCGAACAGCTTATGAATCGAAGCAATTTTGCGCGCTCGTCAGGGGTGATCATTGATCTGTGCAAGCAGCATGGCGTTTGGTTCGACTCGGGAGAATTACCGAAGATCGTCGACTTCATCGAAAAAGGCGGGCTCTCGCGTTCGCGGGAAAAAGAAAAGGTCGCGCTTGAAGAAGAGCGTGCCAGGCTTCGTGATGAGCAGCGAAAGCTTGCCATGATGGAACGCCGATCGGGCGGAGGCCGCTACGACGACAACGACGAATCACTTCTCGGCGGCGTCGTTTCAAAGTTATTCGATATCTGATGAACGAGCGATATAGCAGACAGATCTTATTTCCCGGTATCGGAAAAGAGGGCCAGGAAAAACTTTTGGCATCGCGTGTCGTGGTCGTCGGCTGCGGGGCGCTTGGAGCGTCACACGCCGAGATGCTTTCACGGGCGGGTGTCGGACATCTGAAAATTGTCGATCGCGATTTTGTCGAGTTCACGAATCTTCAGCGCCAGACTCTTTTCAAGGAAAGTGATGCGGCCGAGCGGCTTCCGAAAGCTATCGCGGCAAAAATACGCATCGGCGAGATAAATTCTGAGATCGAGGTTGAGGCCATTGTCGCCGACGTCAATCGATCTAACGTCGAACAGATCATCGCGGATGCCGATCTCGTCCTGGATGGTACCGATAATTTCCAGATCCGCTATCTGCTCAACGATGCGTGCATCAAACTCGGCAAGACGTGGATCTATGGCGCGGCGGTTTCGAGCTACGGGACGACGATGACCATCATCCCCGGCGAAACTCCGTGCCTTCGATGTATCTTCGAGGACATGCCCGACGCCGGAAGCTCGCCGACTTGCGATACGGCCGGCGTCATCATGCCGATCATCGCGAGCATCTCGGCCGTGCAGGTTGCAGAGGCGATCAAGTTGTTGGCCGGCGATCGCGACTCGCTCCACGGTTCGCTAATGCAGATCGACGTCTGGCAGAACGACTGGCGGAAGATAAAACTTTCAACACCGAATTCGGATTGTCCGGCGTGTGGAATTCACCGTTACGATTTTCTCGACGCCGAGTCGCCGGAGTTCTCGGCCGTCCTCTGCGGACGCAACGCCGTCCAGATCGCTCCGCCGGATGCTACAACGATCGATCTGAAATTATTTAGTGAAAAACTCGCACATCTCGGTGATGTCAAACAGAACGAGTATCTCGTGCGCTTCACCGCGGGCGAAAATGAAATCACGGTGTTCCGAGATGGGCGGGCGATCATTAAGGGGACGGACGAAATCGCGGTCGCGAGATCGCTGTATGCGAGGTACGTGGGCGCTTGACTGGAGCGCAGGCATCCTTGCCTGCAACGTCGCGAGCGACGTCAACCGATTAGGATGTCAGTAGTGGATGGTTATTTCGAGCTTCGACGACTCGAGCGCAGGCATCCCATGTGCAATGTCGCAAATGGCGACGACCTCCTCGAATCTTTTTCGCGTCGAAGCGACGCTCATGCAGGCAAGGATGCCTGCGCTCCAGTCGACAGAATCGATGCGAGACGCAAACTGAATTTGCCGTCAGCAGTTTTCGCGTTTATGGACGGAGAATAGATATGGAACGCAAACCAAAAATAATAATAGTCGGCGGTGGATTCGGCGGTCTGTGGGCGGCGAAAGCTTTAGCGAACAAGCCGGTCGATGTCACGCTCATCGACCGCAAGAATCATCATGTGTTTCAACCACTGCTCTACCAGGTCGCGACGGCGGTGCTGTCGCCGGGCGAGATCGCTCACCCGATCAGACGCATACTCCACAATGCGAAAAATATCGAAGTGATCCTTGGCGAGGTCATCGGATTCGATGCGTCGAACAAAACTGTTCGGCTCGATGACGATTCCGATGTTCCGTTCGATTATCTGATCGTCGCCGCCGGAGCCCGTCACGCATACTTCGGTCATGACGACTGGGAAGTTTCTGCCCCGGGATTGAAGACGCTCGAAGATGCAGTTGAAATTCGCCGCCGCGTTTTGCTTGCATTCGAGCACGCCGAGCGCGACGCGTATCTGAAAGGAACGCACGAGCAATTGAATTTCGTAGTCGTCGGCGGCGGACCGACAGGGGTCGAGCTTGCTGGTGCAATCGCAGATATCGCGCGCATGGCGCTTGCGAAAGACTTCAAGGCGATCGATACGCGGAAAGCTCGTGTCATTCTATTTGAAGGCTCCGACCGAGTACTCGGGACGTTCGCCAGCGATCTTTCCGACAGCGCAAAGTCGCAGCTTGAAGATCTCGGCGTTGAGGTCCGGCTGAACAGCTTTGTCACCGACATCGCTCCGGGGAAGGTAAAGGTTGGAGACGAATGGATCCAGTGCGATGTGGTTTTGTGGGCAACGGGCGTTGCGGCATCGCCGATCGGAAAACTTCTCGGTGTCGAAACAGATAAGGCCGGGCGTGTTTTTGTACAACCCGATCTCACCATTCCCGGTCATAAGAATATTTTCGTGATCGGCGACATGGCGTCGATCAAACAAGAGAACGGTGAACCGGTACCCGGCGTCAGTCCGGCCGCCATGCAGATGGGAACCGCGACGGCGAAGAACATTCTCGCGGATCTGAACGGCGGCGAGCGGAAGGTCTTCAAGTACGTCGATAAAGGAACGATGGCCACGATCGGTCGCAGCAAAGCGATCGCGCATCTTGCCGGGTTGAAGTTCAAGGGCTTGATCGCCTGGATGATGTGGCTCGGCCTTCACGTGTTCTTCCTCATCGGATTCCGCAACCGGATCGTTGTGATGCTCGAATGGTTCTGGGCGTATCTAACGCGTGAGCGTAGCGCGAGGCTGATCACCGGCGATGCGGATGATCTTCGAAACGCGGTTATGTTTTTGGAAGGAAAGTCTGCGATACCGGATAAGAAAGAAATGGCGGCGAAGGTTGATAAGTGATCGTTTCGTTTTGACGGTGCCGTTCGAGCTCCGCTAGGAGCGAAATATTGGTAGCCGCCGTCTAACGAGAATCGTTTTAGCGTAGCCACGCCGTTTACGGCGTGGTCGCGAATCCGAGCCAAATCCGAGGGCGTTTTAACGTCCTTCTCCATCACTAAGGAACCGCTCGAGTCGCTCCGATATCCTGCCCATCCGGTGCCGTTCTTTTTGGTCGTGGATGTAAGAGACTACCCACTTCAGATCCCTCGTACCGAACGATACGGCGCCATAACCGCTCTGCCATTGAAGCGATTTACCAAATTCGTACGAGCTAGAGCCTTTCATCTGACCGATCCAGCTGTCGATCTCGAAAGGTGGAAAAAATGATGCAGCTAAATGAATATGATCGGCAATTCCTCCAATCGCGTGGAAGTACGATTGCCGGTCTTTAATAACCCTATTCTTGATAAATGCGTAAAGATCGGGCTCAAGAAGTTCGCTGATAAAGGGAAAGTTATCTTTTGTATGCCAAGTCATATGGATATTTATTTCTGTGTAGGAGCGGCTTGACATGATCTTCAAGGACGTTAAAACGCCCTCCCATTTTTCGTAATCTAACCACGCCGTGAACGGCGTGGCTTACGCTAGAACAAATCGTCAGGTCCAAGGTCGCAGACCTGATTTGTGTTATGGATACGTTACCCACTGTGAACTTCCGATGTCATAAATTTTTATTAATTCTTATAACTCCTCGACGGTTGCGGCCGTATCATTTGACGGAGCTCGGGTCTTTCTAGGAACGTACGCTCGCACCCCGTTCAGATTTATGCTTATATTTTCTCGGACGTTTCACCTACTTAAATGAAAACAATCGTTCTCTTTCTCGCGATAATTACTTTTCCATTGAGCTTAACGGCCTCCGAACCGTCCGTCTGGACCGTCGGTACTCGTGCAGACGTCCTTAAGGGCGACTCGCGGGGAGTCTCGATCGACGCCAATGGCTCGATCACACTGGCGCCGAAGCTGACGGAGATATACAAGACGGAGCAGCCATATATTTGGTCGAGCGCTATCGACGCGGGCGGCAATGTATTTCTCGGAACGGGCAGCGACGGACGTATATATAAAGTCTCTCCGGCCGGATCGGGTGCAATGTTCGCGGATCTTAGCGAGCTAAATGTCACGGCGCTCGCCATCGGCAAAGGAGGCGAGTTGTTCGCAGCCACATCGCCTGACGGAAAAGTCTATCGAATCGATACGGCAGGAAAGTCGGAAGTCTATTTCGAACCGAAAGAAAAATACATCTGGTCGCTCGCCGTGATGAACGACGGAAGTCTCGCGGTCGGCACAGGTGAAGGCGGAAAGATATACCGGGTTCGCGCCGCGAACGCTACGCCTGAAAGCTCCCTCCTCTTCGACACGAGCGAGACTCACATCATTTCAATGGCCGTCGATAAGCAGGGAAACCTGTACGCCGGGACGGATTCGAATGGATTGGTCATGCGATTCGGTGCCGATGGCAGGCCATTCGGCCTGCTCGATTCCCCGCTCCGCGAGATCCATGAGATCACGATCGGCCCCGACGGATCGGCGTACGTTCTCGCGCTCGGGGAATCTGCGACGGTCGCGACGCCACCGTCGGCACCTGCACCAACCGCGACCCCGGAATCGAAAACCGTATCCGCCGATCGGCCGAATCCGATGGCTCCGCCAACGCCCGAGAAGAGCCGCTACGATCTGACGGGTGCGAAGTCCGCGGTTTATCGAATTCTTCCCGACGGCGCCAGTGACATATTGTGTGCGTCGACAACGATCACCGGATTTTCGATCTATGCGCACCAGACCGGAAGCGGAGTTCTTCTTGGCACATCGGACAAAGGTCGCATCTACAACATCACAAACGCCGGACGCGAGACATTGGTGCTGCAATCCGACACGAATCAGATCTCGACGATCCGGAGTCAGGGCGCGAACCTGTACGCTACCTCGAGCAATCAGGGCCGCCTGTTTAGGATCGGCACCGACACTGTCGCCGAAGGCAGTTACGAATCGGCAGTTTTCGATGCTAAGGCCGCGGCGACATGGGGGAGAATTTGGTGGCAATCGAACGGCAACGTTCAGATCCAAACCCGCAGTGGGAATACCGAGAAGGCGGATGAGACATGGAGCGCTTGGGCGCCGATCGCCAGCGATTCGCGAAGCGCACAGATCGCCAGCCCGAAAGCTCGTTATCTGCAATGGCGCGCGGTTTTGAGATCAGGCGCAAATACGATCCTTAGCGAAGTCAGCGTGTCATTCCTCGCGCGAAATATTGCACCCGAGATCTTGTCGATCGCGATCCTTCCGACCAATGTCGGGCTGGTCGCGAATCCACCTATCCAGATCGATCCGAATATCGAGCTATCGGGGCTAGACCCTGCTGTGTTCGGTGTGCCATACGCATCCGTCGCACCGCGTCGCGCGTATCTTCGAGGAGCGCGTTCGTTCCAATGGACGGCCGAGGACCGCAACGGCGACAAGCTGGTGTACGACGTTTTTTATAAGGAACGAAGCGAGACGAACTACAAACCGCTCCGTGAGAACATAACCGACAATTTCTTATCGCTCGACGGACAGACACTAGTCGATGGGCGATACACACTTCGCATCGTCGCCAAGGACCTGCCCGAAAATCCATCCGGTCAATCTCTCTCCGGCGAGCGGATCAGCGAACCGTTTGATATCGACAACACGCAGCCGATCGTAAGCTCGTCCGGGACACCGCAGATCACGGCATCTGGTGCCCGCGTTGTCTTTCTCGCATCCGATAAGTCGAGTTATCTGAAGAGCGCCGAATACAGCGTGAACGGTGGCGAGTGGATGACGGTTTACGCCGACGATGGAATTTCGGACGGGCCTGACGAACGTTACACGATCGACCTTCCGTTAACATCGCCCGGCGAATACGCGGTGACGCTCCGCGTTTTTGACTCACAGGGAAATGCGGGGAACGCGCGCGTTGTTGTGGCAAAACGGTAAAAGGTTCGTGCGCTAATTCTTCCGAATAGGCTCCCCTCCTTGTTTAGGAGGGGAGCTTTCTTGCCTCCTCTTCACCTCTTCCGCAGGCTCATCTTATGACCGGCTAGTCGCTCAATTACACTGAGATATTTTTTCGGGAACAACCTCGAGAAAAAGCTGATCGCGACTGCGTCTTTTCCTATCAGAATGCGGGGATTCTTTTTTTTGATCCCTCGTACTATCACTTCCGCAGCTTCCTCGGCCGATGTCCTCGCAACCTTCTCGAAAAATTTTACGCCTTGGTGTTTCCATTCCGCCGGAGTGTCCGAGCCGACCCTTGAATTTCGGACGATGTTGGTTTTGATCCCGCCCGGGTGAACGCAAGCGACGGCGATATTCGTTGCCGCCAACTCGTGACGGAGGCTTTCCGTGAATCCGCGAACGGCAAATTTCGATGCCGTGTACGCAGTCTGCTCGGCCGGAGCGATCAGTCCGAAAACGCTGGAGACATTTACGATGTGAGCGCTTTCCTGTTGAAGGAGTGTAGGCAGGAATGCCTTCGTGCAATAAACGACGCCCCAGAAGTTTATGCCCATCAGCCATTCAAAGTCTTCGATCGTAAGGTGCTCAAATGTTCCGATCAACCCAACGCCGGCATTGTTGATGAGGTGTGTGACCCGGCCGTGCTTCGCGAGAACATCCGTCGCGAATTGCGTGACGGCTTCGCGATCAGAAACGTCGAAAGCATGGGTCGACACGGGAACGCCGAACGCTTCGACGAGGGCCGCGGTTTCTTTCAATCCGTTCTCATTCACATCTGAGATCGCAATGCCCGCGATTCCCTCTCGCGCGAAACGCATCGCCAGAGCACGCCCGATACCCGACGCCGCACCCGTTATCACAGCAACACTCTTACTCGATATCGTCATGAAATTTCCATCCCCTCACTCAGCCGTACGATCTCCATTCCGTCCTCGACGTTCGTCCGGCAGGCAATGACGTTTTTTTCTTTGTCACCGTTCTTGATCCAAACCTGGCAATTGATACATTCGCCATTCCAGCAAAAATCTCCATACGAGATCGCGTCCATGTCCAGATACTGGAGACCGCGGAGGATCGAATTATTTTCGGGAACCTCGCGCTCTATGCCGAGAATCTTTATTTTTACCAGCCGGTCAAACGGTTCGAATATTTCGTGTTCATTCATCGCGCTGCAACACAATCGAGAATAGAGGGTGCGAGTTTCGTGTTTTTTCGTATGAGTTCGTGGTTCCGGATCTAAAAACTAAACCACGAAAATACACTAAAACACACGAGCTGGTACTAAAACAAAGGCTCTCACCGCGACTAAGAAAGGTAATGAAGTTGGAACTTCGCAACGTCTTCGCTAAACTAACAATATCGAAGGAGAAACACGAATGTCGATAGTGATGTACGTAAAGCCGGACTGCCCATACTGCCAGCGGGCGCGCGACCATTACAACGAAAACAGCATCCCTTTCATCGAATACGACGCGCAGAACGACAAAGCTCGTCAGCGTGAGATGCTCGAATACACCGGCGGCGACGTGACCGTGCCGGCGATCGTCAAAGACGGTAAATTCCTCCAATCGGGGTGGGGCGATCCGCCCCGTGGCTGAACGATCCACATAGATTAGCCGCCAGTTTGGCGGCCCCCTTTCAATTTGGGATTTGGGACTTGGGATTTCGGATTTGCAGGATTAGACTGTACAAGCGCATTTTGTCAGAGGATATCGTGAGGATTTTGGCATTCCAAAATCCGCAATCCGAAATCCCAAATCCTTATGGTTGGTTCGCAAATTGACCAATATAAAATTCAGGAAAAGATCGGCTCGGGCGGGCAAGGAACGGTTTACAAGGCTCTCGACACTAAACTGAACCGTACCGTCGTCATCAAGATCCTTCCTCCCGAACTGACTCAGAAGACGGCTAACTTCAAACGCTTCGAACGCGAAGCCCAGCTCTGCTCGCAGCTCGACCACCCGAACATCTGCACGATCTACGACTTTAACGAAGAGGCCGGCGTCTTTTACATCGCGATGCAGTATGTCGAAGGGAAGAACGTTCGACAGCTCGTCAGTGGACGCCCGCTTGATCTGCGGAGTGCGCTTTCGATCGCGATCCAGGTCACGGACGCTCTCGCGTACGCCCATTCCAAGAACATCATCCACCGCGACATCAAGGCCGGAAATATTATGGTCACGCCCGGTGGCCAGGCGAAGATCCTGGACTTCGGTTTGGCAAAGCTGCTCGAGGATGAAAAGGCCGATGAACACCGCGGGCTGGATAGAACTGAGATAACGGAGCTTGGCATCCCGTACGGTACAGCGACCTATGCCGCACCGGAACAGGCGAAGGGCGAACGGGCCGACGAACGATCCGACATATTTTCGACTGGCGTTCTGATCTACGAAATGCTCACTGGCATCTGGGCGTTTCAGGGAAAGACCGTCATTGATGTTCGCCATCAGGTCTTGTACGGAACGCCAAAGCCCATTCAGGATATGCGGAGCGATCCGATGCCCTCTGGTCTGCAGGCGATCGTCGACAAGGCTTTGCAGAAAGAACCGAAGAATCGATATCAAAAGATCTCGCAGATGCGTGATGATCTTCGCGCCGTGCTGCAGGAGATCGCCGGTGCGCAATTGATGGCTGGCGATACATTCAAGCCGAGTCACATGGACGGCAGCGTCTTCAAGCGTGCGATCAATTGGTTCACCGGGAAATCGACGCCCGAATCGACCTCTTCAGCTTCCGCGTTCAATCCGTCGGTCTCAAATCCGCCTTCCTCGGCTCCCGATATGACGGTCACGTCGACGGGAACCGAAAAGAAAAGCGTCGCGATCCTCCCGTTCACGAATCTCAGCGGTGAGGCCGGTTCGAATTTCTATGAGTTTGCTCTTGCAGACGCCGTGATCACGGAACTCGCGCAACTGCGCTCGTTGATCGTGCGGCCGAGCTCGGTCATCGCGAAGTATCAAGGGAAAGAAGTCGATCCACGCGAAGCTGGTCGTGAGCTTCGGGTTCACGCCGTACTATCGGCGGGGTTCTTGCGGAGCGGTGATAAGATCCGCGTGACGGCTCAGCTATTGGATGTACTCACCGGTGAGATCCTCTGGAGCGACCGCATCGATGCCGAGGGCAGCGACATACTTACGCTGCAGGACGGGATCGCACAACGAATTCTCGAAGGCCTCCGCCTTGAGCTGTCGGACCACGAGCAGGAAAAACTCGGACGCCGTCTGACCGACGACGCCGAGGCTTGGGAAGAATATCTACGCGGCCGCGACAATTTTGGCCGATTCATTTTCCGTACGCTTTCGGCCGAGGATGTTAACGCCGCGATCCAGAATTTCAAGAACGCTATCGATCTCGATCCCCACTTCGCACTCGCCTATAGCGGCCTCGGAGCATGTTATGCGAATCGGTTCTTTAAGGGCCTTGGCGAAGCAGAAGATTACACACACGCCGAGACGGCATTTAGCAAAGCGTTCTTTTACGATCCGAATGTTGTCGAGGCACGCGTGCTGATGACGATGATCTACATGGCACGCGGCGAAAAGAAAAAAGCGCGGGCCGAGATCGAGCTGCTGCAAAAGCAATTTCCAAATGAGCCGCCTTTATACTTTATGAAGGGCGTCATCAACCGGCTCGACGGAAACTATGACGACTCGCTAAGGGCGTTCGAAAAGCTCTCGCGCCTGGACCCCGCCGCCCGAGCGGTCTCAGCGTACAATCGGGCGCGAATCTACATCTACAAGCAAGAGTACGATCAGGCGATCAAAGAGATCGAGCGTGGCGAAAAAGGTGAGCCCGATCATCCGATGTTGAAGATCTTTCGCTCGGGCGTCTACTACTACCGGGGGGACAAACAGATGGCGATAGACCTGATGAGCAAAGTGCTGGAAGAGCATCCGAACATGGATGGCATCCGGCCGTTGTACGCGATCTATCTCGCCGGTGCCGGTCGGGCCGATGAAGCGAAAGCTCAACTTTCAGAAGATGCACTGGCGCTCTCGCGATCCGATCACGACATGGCATATTGGGTCGGCTCGACGTACGCGATCCTGGGTGACAAGGACCTCGCTTTCAAATGGCTCAACCGCGCCGTCAAACTCGGCAATCAAAACAAACCCCACTTCGAGCACGACAAGAGCCTAGATCCGCTCCGCGACGATCCGCGTTTCAGTGAGCTGATGGCGAAGATGAACAACGCCGATTGATCGTTGTTTTTGGTCTTTGATCGTTGGTCTTTGGTTTTGTTTGTTTCGAGCGGATCTTCGCCGACGCAACTGCATTCTGCTCAAAAAAATATCTTGGACTTATAGCTTTAATTTCCTACACTCTATTTCTGGCGAATAAGCCGGCTCCGAGCGATGGCGTTCGAAACCCCATTTATAATTGGATTTTGCAGCTTACGCGGTGTCCACAGACTGGTTGATTGAGGCCCGATCTTCGGTGCCTCACGCTTCTTGAGGAGCCTGTCGATCACAATAGCGAAAGTCCGGTTGGTGGTTCGACCTGTCATCGTCGCAAGATGGATTGAGCGGGCGATCCTCGTTGTCGGAAATGCTGAGGTGAAGTTGTTTCAGCCGTGGAGACTCAGATGAAGAAGCTTGGATCGTACGGAATCTATCTCACTCTACTGTTGCCGCTGTTGGGTGCATCAATTGCTTGCGCACAGGACGACGTCGATAGTTCCGCGCTTCGAGATCAGAGGGAAACCAACCGCTTAATCGATGACTTGCCTTCGAGAGACGCGCCATTGGGCGAGGCTATCGATCGGCATCACACCATCAGTTCCGGAACGTTACTAGCCAGAGCGCCAGACACGGCGGGGCGAGGTCAGATCGAATGGACTTCAGAGGTAGGAGGAGAACAGAAACTTGGTGTGTCATCAGACGAAAATACTGATTTCAACAAGTTCACAACGGAAGGATCATGCCTTCAGTCCGGCAAGGCCGGGACACGCTGGAGATGCTTTTTTTCAAATCCGGACACAGGGTTCGTTGCCCCAAAACGTTTCACGCCGTCGCACGGCGATGAAAGTGACGACAGTGACGCCAAGAGCCCGCCGCTTGAGAGGTTTCATTGGAAGCCGGCCATCGTTCAATCACTCTTGATCCAGGGATTTCAGCATGGATACGCGCTCGCCGCGCAGGAAAAGATGCGCCGTGCCCTCAAAGGACCGTTCTTTAAGGACTACATAAACTCACTCAAGGGACTGGCTGGATGGGATGACGGAAACCGGTTTTTTACGAATTACGTCGCCCACCCGGCGCAGGGAGGGATGACAGGCTTCATATTCGTCCAGAATCATGATCGGGTGAAAAAGCAAAAGTTTGCCGAATCGAAGCAGTACTGGAAGGATCGTCTATCGGCGTTAGTGTGGTCCACGGCCTGGAGTACAAATTGGGAGTTGGGTCCGATCAGTCAATCGTCGATCGGGAATCTTGGGCTAAAGGGCGGCATGGGCTATGTCGATCTCGTAATAACTCCGACCGTAGGCACCGTCTGGCTCATCTCCGAAGAGGCTATAGACCGCTACATCATCCGACATATAGAGAAAAAGAACTTCCTCTTCAAAATAGCCGTGCGGATATTTCTCAATCCGATGCGCTCGGTTGCTAACGCCCTGCGGTTCAAGGAACCTTGGTACCGCGACCGACCATTTGGCCATTAGCATTGTCTCCTGACTCCCGTCTCCAGTCTCCTGACTCCCGTCTCCTGTCTCCTGTCTTCCGCCTTACTAGTCCCGACGCTTTACAATGCCCGAATCCACGGTCGTTCCAGCCTTTGAGATCGCCTGGAAGTGCATTTCGTCACCGACAAATTCTACGATCATGAACGAAAGGTCCGTATCAAACCCGACAGCGGTTATTGCGGAGCTGTCTTTCAAATCACCTTTACGGATCTTGCCTGCGGCCCCTGCAACGAAGTACGTGATCCCGTCTTGCGGTTTCACGCGCTCGTAAAAATGATCATGCCCGTTGAAAACGACATCGACTCCATTTTTTACGAATAGCGGATGCAGGATCGCCCGGACATCGTCGTCCGAGCCATGACGCCCGCCGGACGAGAACGGCGGATGATGAAAAAACGCTACGCGCCACGTGTTGGGATCTTTTGCTAGTTCGGCGGTTAGCCAATCGATCTGTTTCTTGTCGAGGTAGTTGCTGTTAAGTGCATAAAATGACACGCCGCCTCGATCGATTCGATAATACTCTTCACCGTTCATGTTGAACGGCGCATACAGACGTTGGTTCGCCGTGTCATGATTGCCGAGTGAGGCGTAGAATTTGACGCCGGCATCGATCATCGCTTTGTACGGCAACTCAAACTTTTTCTTCATGTCCGCGGGTCCGTCGGGACCGTAAATGTTGTCACCTGTTAGCAGGACCAAATCGAACGCCGCCGCCTGACGATACTCCTCCATTACGAGCCCAAGATCATACTGGTCCTTTGTTCCTCTGCCAGCGTCGCCAAATACCGCAAGTCGCAGCGAGCCCTCCCGCAGCGGAAGTGTAACTGGACGCGTCGAAGACTTCGTGATCGCGGCTTTGCCGTCGCCATACGCTTGGGCAAAGGTGGCGAACTGCTGCGACAGCCCGATTGTCGCGAAATACAAAACGAATAAAAATATATGAATGCGTCTCATAAAATCCTTC